>JBNKJW010000039.1:0-53128 GCA_050291445.1 Bacteroidales bacterium
TTGAAGCCTATGTTTATGCAGCGGATGTTTCAAATAGTCAATCAATTAACCCCGTTAAACCTATTAAGGAAGATGAAAATGGAAACATATGGTACGGAACTTTTGGCGAAGGACTTTACATCATCTCTAAAGAAGGTCAAATAATAAATTATAAGAACAACCCCGGGGATCAAAAAAGTATTTCAACAAATTCTGTAAACTGCATGTATCAAGACAGAGCGGGACTGCACTGGCTTGGCACTTTTGGCGGGGGATTAAATATTTACGATCCCGTATCACACAAATTTGATTTAATAAAAAATAACCCAAACAATATCAATAGTTTGTCTTCGAATTTTGTTTGGTCAATGATGGAAGCCTTTGACGGTTCAATATGGATTGGCACAAACAGTACTGGCATCAGTAAATATCATCCAAAAACGGGAAAATTTGTGCATTATACACCTAATCCAAACGATCCGAACTCATTATCCAACCCAACTATCCGTTATATATTCCAGGATAGCAAAGGTGGTATCTGGATAGCTACTGATGGTGGAGGATTAAATAAGTACATTCCTCAAACCAATTCATTCAAACAATACCGATATTCTACAAATGATTCTACCACTATCTCAAGTGACTATATAAGAGGGACTTATGAAGACAGCAAAGGGATGCTTTGGATTGGAACGCTCAACGGATTAAACAAGTTAAATCCAAACAACGGAAAATTCACTCGCTTCCTTAACAATCCACTAAATAACAACAGCTTATCTCATAATTATATTTACACAGGAATCAAAGAAGATAAAAACGGAAATTTATGGGTGGGGACTATCGGTGGCGGCCTGAACAAACTAAACCTGAAGAATGGCACCTTTAAATCGTATCAAAATATTCCTGGTGATTCTGAGAGTCTATCAGACAATATGGTATTTTGGATTTACGAAGACAACAATGGATATATTTGGGTTGCAACTAATTCAAAACTATGCAGATTCAATCCTAAAACCGAAAAGTTTAAAAGTTTCGGATTAAAAGAGGGATTACCCAACGAGGTTATTTACGGAATTTTGCCCGATGAGGATAATAACATCTGGTTGAGTACCAATTACGGGCTTTGCAGGTTTAATCTTAAAGATTTCACTACCAAAAACTACGACATAAATGATGGCTTGCAAAGTAACGAATTTAACGGAGGAGCGCTGCATTTAGGCAAAAGTGGCAAATTATACTTTGGAGGTGTATATGGCTTAAATATTATTGACCCGAAAAAGCTTAAAGTAACAAAAAACAAAACGGAAATAGTCATTTCAAAGCTTGGGGTTTTTGGTAAAGAAGTTCAGGTAGTCGATCCTGAAAAGCTTGAAATTCTAAAAAACGATCTATACGAGGTAGTTGAAAAGAACGATCAATATTTTTTCCATGAAAGTGTTTCTTATACAAAAAAAATTGTACTTGATTACGATCACAATTTCTTTTCGTTAGAGTTTGCCGCGCTTAATACTTCCCTACCAGATAAAGTTCAATATGCATATAGGATGGAGAATCTGGATAAAGGCTGGAACTATTCCGGAAGTCGAAATTTTGTGTCATATGTACGTTTAAAACCCGGAAACTATACATTTAGGGTAAAAGCTCAAAATGCAGATGGCTTGTGGAGCGAATCTATTACTGAACTAAAGATAAAAATAAAGTACCCATTTTGGCAAAGTTGGTGGTTTATTGCTTTAGAAATTTTTATTGCTTTTAATCTTTTCATGCTAATTTACAGATACTTACTAAAATCCAAAACCAATAAGCTGCTAAAAGCTCAAAATGAGGAAATTTCAAAAGTAAACCTACAACTTTCAGAATCTGAAAAAAATTTGAAAGAACTAAACGCTACCAAAGACAAGTTTTTCTCCATTATTTCGCATGATTTAAAAAACCCATTCTCCAGTTTATTATCAATGAGCGAGTCTGTTTCGGAAAACTTTCAGCATTTTGATGAAGAAGACAAGCTTACCGTTTTTAATAAAATACACGAATCAGTAAAACACATATACAGCCTGCTTAATAACCTGCTTACCTGGTCGAGAGCACAACAAGCAAAACATGATTTTGTCCCGGTTGAGTTTAACCTTTCAAAACTTATTGAAATAAATACTAATTTGAACAAGTTAGCTGCTGAAAAAAAGGGAATAAAAATACTTACCGACTACGATGAAAACATAAAAGCTTTTGCCGACATGCAAATGATTAATACTGTTCTTAGAAACCTGATTAACAATGCAGTTAAATTTTCAGCCAAGGGAGATACCATTGAAATTGTGGCGAAAAAAGAAAATTCACACATTGAAATTTCGGTAAAAGACCAGGGAACAGGGATTTCGGAAGAAAACCAGAAAAAGCTCTTTAGAATTGATGTAAAATATAAGTCGACGGGCACTTCAGGAGAAAAAGGAACCGGGCTTGGGCTTATTTTATGCAAAGAGTTTGTTGAAAAAAATATGGGTCAAATAAAAGTAGAAAGTGTTCTGGGTAAAGGAAGCATATTTACATTTACAGTTCCTACAAAGTCATTTATCTGATTAATTTAAACCTGGTAAAGTAAAAAATTACAAATTTATTTGTATGTACAAACATTATTTATATATTTGCAAAGTCAAATGGAAAAATGTGAATCAAAATATTGCTCATGCCTTTATTATTCGGCGAATGCTTTGTCAAGAACAATGACAAAAATGGCAGATGAGTGTTTTGCTGTAACCGGCCTTACATCATCTTATGCTTTTTTGCTAATGACTGTAAACGGAACTCCGGGAATTCAACCCAAAGAGATAAGTATGCATATGCAGCTAACTCCCTCAACAGTAACAAGGCTGATAGAAAAAATGGAGCACCGGGGTTTATTAACAAGAAAGCATGTTGGACGAACTACTGAAGTGTACCCCACCCAGGCCAGCATTGATTTAAATAGTAAAATAAAAGAAGCCTGGGCCGAACTTTACGAAAGATATGCAGAAATTTTAGGAAAAAAAGAAAGTGATGAGTTGTCATTGCTAATTCATGAAGCAACGCGCAAACTCGAATAATTTTTTTTAACACCAAACACTTGTATGTACAACCAAAAAACGAACAAAAATGAAACAAAAAATTGGAATTATTGGCTCAGGAGAGGTTGGTCAAACACTTGGCTCTGGATTTATTAAATATGGCTACCAGGTAATGATTGGAAGCCGGACAAGCTCGAAACTAGATGAATGGAAAAATAAAGCAGGTGAAAATGCTTCGACAGGAAGTTTTGAAGAAACCGCTGAGTTTGGTGATATAATAGTACTGGCCTTAAAAGGATCCGCTACAAAAACAACATTGGAAAAAATAGGAGCCGAAAAATTAAATGGCAAAACAATTATTGATGCAACCAATCCTATTGCAGATGCTGCCCCCGATAATGGAGTACTAAAATTTTTCACCACACTTGATAAATCACTCATGGAAGAGTTTCAGGAAACTTTTCCTCAAGCAAATTTTGTAAAAGCATTTAACAGTGTTGGCAATCCATTTATGGTCGATCCAAAGTTTGAATCCAGACCCACGATGATGATATGCGGAAACAATGATAAAGCAAAAAAAGAAGTGACAGAAATTTTAGACAAATTTGGTTGGGAAACAGCTGATTTTGGAAAGGCTGAATCGGCTAGGGCAATAGAACCATTGTGCATACTTTGGTGCATTCCAGGGCTTTTAAATAACCAATGGAACCATGCATTTAAAGTGCTTAGAACAAAATAGCTCTGAACTAGCCATAAATATAAACAACTAACAATCAATCAATTAAAAAAACAGTTTGAATTTCAGAAATAAAATACGAAAGAATAAAGAACTCTGAAATTTGTAACAAAGCAAAACTTTAATCATAATAATAACTAAAACTAACAAAAAATGTCAAAACGAATTTTAATTACCGGTGCAAGTGGTGGATTTGGAAAACTAACCACTTTAACATTACTAAAAGAAGGGCACAAAGTAGCTGCCAGTATGCGTAATGTACAAACCAAAAATAAAGAAGTTGCTGCTGAGCTTGAAGCTGCAGGGGCACAAATTGTTGAATTAGATGTAACCGATAACAACAGTGTTACAAGTGGTGTAAACCAAGCCATTGAAATGCTCCGAGGAATTGATGTGGTAATCAATAACGCTGGGGTAGGTGTTGCTGGTATGCAGGAACATTTTACACCTGAAGATTTTCAGAAATTATTTGACATCAATGTATTTGGTGTTCAACGGGTTAATAGAGCTGTATTACCACACTTACGCAAACAAGGATCGGGATTGGTGATATATATTTCGAGCTTGCTTGGAAGAATGGCCATGCCTTTTTATGGTCCTTACAATGCGTCAAAATGGGCATTAGAAGCCCTGGCAGAAAACTACCGCATAGAACTTTCTGGTTTTGGAGTTGATTCATGTATTATAGAGCCCGGCGGATTTGAAACTACTTTCTTTACTAGTTTGTTAACACCTTCGGATGAATCAAGAAACCAAAGCTATGGTGAATTTATGAACGTCCCTCAACAATTCTTTGAAGGATTTGCAGGTGCACTTGCCCAAAACAAAGAGCAAAAGCCTCAAAATGTAGCTGATGCCATTTCAAAGCTAATCTCAACAAGTCCGGGTGAACGCCCTTTAAGGACTCCTGTAGACAGCATGGGAATGGGAGCAGCCCTTCAACCTTACAATGAAATGCTTGATCAAATAACAGCTGGTATTTTTAACAATTTTGGTATGGGCGATATGTTAAAATTAAAGGTATAATTAATCAATAACACCAGAACATGAAATTATTTAGCGAATATAAACTAGGACAGATAGAATTAAAAAACAGGTTAGTGATGGCGCCCATGACACGCTGCAGGGCCATCAACAATATCCCCAATGATTTAATGGCTGAATACTACCGACAACGGGCAAATGCTGGCTTAGTTATCACCGAAGGGGTTGCCCCTTCGATCAACGGAGTTGGTTACGCCCGCATTCCTGGTATTTACGATAAAGAACAGGTAGAAGGTTGGAAAAAGGTTACTAAAGCGGTTCATGATGAAGGAGGAAGGATATTCATCCAGCTAATGCACACTGGTCGGGCATCTCACCCTGATAATATGCCAGAAGGAGCAAAGATAATAGCCCCCTCGGCAGTTGCGTTGAGTGGTGAAATGTATACTGATATAAAAGGCCCTCAACCTTATCCGGTTCCTAAAGAAATGAGCCTTGAAGAAATTGAACAAGCCCAAAATGAGTATGTTTTGGCTGCTAAAAATGCCATTGAGGCTGGTTTTGATGGTATAGAATTGCATGGAGCCAATGGTTACCTTATCGACCAATTTATAAACACTGCTTCGAACAAACGAACTGATGATTACGGTGGGTCGATTAAAAACAGGGCTAGATTTGCCATTGAAGTTGCCCAAAAAGTGGTTGCTGAAATTGGATCATACAGAACAGGTATCCGACTTTCGCCATACGGGGCTTTTAACGACATGGAAGTTTTCGAAAACCTGGAAGACACCTATGAATATTTAGCAAGTGAATTTAAAAAACTGGAACTTGCTTATATTCACACAGTTGACCATTCATCAATGGGGAGTCCTGAAGTCACCGAATCGGTAAAAAGTAAGATAAAAAATGCTTATGGAGGCACTATTATTGCCAGTGGAGGACTCGATAAACAAAAAGCTGAATCAATCCTTACTAAAAACAAAGGTGATTTAGTGGCTTTTGGCAGACCTTACCTGGCCAACCCTGATTTGGTTCATCGTATGCAAAATGATATTGAATTAAACCAGCCGGATTTTGATACTTTTTATACTCCGGGAGAAAAGGGGTATACGGATTATCCGACAGCATCATAACTCGTAAAAAAAGTTGATGAGTCTTCTACAGCTTATCAACTTTTTTCCTGTTTAAAAGGAATAGAAAAATAAAAAGTTGAACCTTTTCCCTCTTCTGATTTTAGCCGTAGCTTGCCCTTCAGCAATTTGGCATAGGCCTGGCTAATGGACAAACCAAGACCTGTTCCTCCATATCTTCTGGTGGTGGTTAGTTCCGCCTGCCTAAAGCGCTCAAAAATTTTATCGTGCATATCGCTAGCTATTCCTATCCCCGAATCTTCTACGTAAAACAAAACCTTTCCGTCATTTACTTCATAACCAAACCTAATGTACCCTTCTTCAGTAAATTTAATGGCATTTGACAATAAATTTGAAATAATTTGCCGTAGTTTTTGATCATCAACAACCATGTTACATTTATTCTTTACCAATGGAAGATTTATGTGTAAATTAAGGTTTTTTTTCCATGCCTGGGGCTGATAAAAATTGAACAACTCATTCAGTAAAACATTTAAATTTACCTTATTTTCAACAAGTATAACCTCTCTTGATTCCAGTTTTGATATATCCAGAATATCATTTACAATATCAAGTAACCTTTTGCTGCTTTTTACAATTATATCCGCATAATAATTTCTTCGCTCCTCAGTTATATCATGACTACTGAGCATTTCAGAAAAACCAATGATCCCATTCATTGGTGTCCTGATTTCGTGCGACATATTTTGCAAAAAAGCGGTTTTAAGTTGATTGCTTTCCTCAGCCCTGTCTTTTGCATCTTTTAACTTAAGGTTGGCAAGATGTAGCGCTTTTTCAGATTTTTTCCTATCGGTGAGATCAGTAAAAATGGAAATATAAAACCGATCAATTACAAATTTCGAAGTCATTTCAACAGGCACTTGTCGTCCTTTCTTAGTAACAATTGTCCGCTCCAACTGGACAACATCGCCGCTTTCAACCAAGTCAAACCTAAAAGGCGTTTTTGTTAACGTTTCTTTTCCAAACAGAAACTCAATGGTTTTCCCAACCATTTCTTGTTTTGGATACCCCGACATTTTACAGAAATTTTTGTTTGCATCGATAATTTTCCTGTTGCTGTCTCCAACAAGAACCCCAAAATCAGCATTATCAAAAATCGTCCTGAATTTTATCTCATTTTGTTTTAACTCATCTTCTGCTTTTTTACGCTGTGTGATGTCCCTTATTGAGGTTACCCTGATATTACGTCCTTTATAAACGAAGTTTCTTCCCTTAATTTCAATAGGAAATTCTGTTCCATCCTTTTTAAGCCCTTTTGCTTCATAAGGTTCAAGGTAGTTATTCAAAATGTTTGCTTTAACTATTTCTTTAAAATCTTTGGCAATTATATCAGTAGCAGACATCTTTTTCACTTCTTCCGGGCTGTATCCAAACATCTTAATACCAGCCTGGTTAACATCAATACCATAACCATCTTCTGTCAAAAAAATAGCTTCAGAAGTTACACTTGAAAGTGTCTCAAATCTTTCTTTACTATCAATTAGTTCCAGCTGAGCCTGTTTTTCTGCCGAAATATCAATTATAACCGAAGTGAAACCAACCAGTTTTTGATTTTGAAAAACCGGGGCATTTCGCCATTTACAAATAATATGCTTTCCAGATTTGGTTGTATAATTAGCAATAAAATTGAACAAATTGGGTGTTTCAAGTTGTTTTTTCCATTGCAATGTGATTTCATCTTTTTCTTTTTCAGAAACAAAATCCCAAGGGAATTTCCCCAACATTTTAAGTTCTAACTGCCCAAAAGATATTTCGGCTGCATTGTTGCAATATTCCAGTTTTAAGTTAAAGTCCCAATCAATTATGGCTACTGGGGTAAGACTTGTATATAGATCAAGTTTTTGGGAATGATAAAGTTCTTTTTCGTATTTTTCTTTATAGCTATCAACCAGCTTTTGCAGCCTTTTAATTTCAGCACTTTGGCTATCATTGTCTGGATTTTCCTCCATAGATCAGTATTCTTGCGTAGGTGGATCTTTGTACAAGATAAAAAAATAAATCAAAATATACGAACTGAAATCAATTAGTAAAGGAACAAATGCGTTACTACTAAATCCCACTAAAGTTAACCCCTTCAAAAACCAACGAAGGAACCTGCCATTTAGAATAGGGATAAGGGTCATTAGCCACTTCAATTAATTTTTGCCAAAACTCTTTAGCATTTCCCGATACATTCATTTCATTAATGGGTTGTGTAAGTTCACCATTCTCAAAATAAAAACCAGAAATACCGTATGAAAAATCACCAGTAGTTGAATTTGAATTTCCACCATTAAAGCCTGTTAAAAAGATCCCCTTTCCTAAACTTTTCACAAAATCATCAACTGATTGATTTCCAGTAGAAAACACTAAATTTGAGCTACTTCCGCCATTGGGTTCAAGCCCAAGTTTTTTTCCATAATAACTATCAATATAGTATTGCTGCAACACCCCTTTTTCAACAACTTTTCGTTCTTTACATGCAATTCCTTCTGCATCAAAAAGCCTTGAGCCCAAACCACCTAAAATAAATGGGTTATCAACAATTGTCAGTTTTTCAGAGGTAACCGGCTTTCCAATCATTCCATCCATGTAGGAGCTTTTTTGTTGAATGGCTGCTGCAGACATGGGCGACATTAACATTGAAATAAGTTTCATTGCTGCCCTGTTTTCAACAACTACATTATATGCCCCAGATTTAATTTTTGCCTGGCCAATTTTGCCTAATGCCCCTTGCGCAGCCTTTTGTGCAATCATTTTGGTGTCAGGAAACTGGTTTTTAAAACGACTTTGCACCCAATACCAGTCTTCTGGTCTGGCATCATTATCTTTCACGGTCACTTCGGCACCAGTTGAAAAAATAGTACCTTCTTTATGCCCCGAAAAGCCATTACTGTGTGCCTTAAAGCTTGAAAAAACAGCATCGCCATAACCTGCTGCTACTGAAATAATTTTATCGCTTTCAGCTTTTGCCAAATCATGAATTTCCTGGGCAATTTGCAAACGTTCCTCGGTTTTTACATTTTTATAATTGGTATCAACCAATTTAAGATCCTGTTCAAGGTTTTGTGGGTAGTATTTGGGATCCGGCAACTCCCTGAATTTATCTGCTGTGAGGTATTTTGTTGATTTAACAGCCCTTTCAACAAACCTGGTTATCACATCTTTTCTTAAATCATTGGTCGAATGTGATGAATATTTTTGATCTGCATAAATTTTTATCGATAACCCGCTTTGCTGCGATTCCTGCAATTGCTCAATTTCGCCATCACGGTATTGAAGGCTTACTTCACTTTCTTCTGACAAATTTACAGCCACTTCATTAGCACCGCTTTTCTTTGCTGTATCTATTATGTATTGTGCGAGTGATTCTTTTTCTTGTTTATTCATAATTCTGAATTTAATGGAACACGGATGAAACAGATCGAACTGATTTAAACGGATTAAGACCTGCGGTCTTTTCTAAGTTCCAATTTCTAATACACTAATTTCCACATTTAATATCCTCCTACAGTCAACTGCGAAACTTTTACCGTAGGTAAGCCCATTGAAACGGGCACTCCCTGACCATCTTTCCCACAGGTCCAGCCACCTTCGGTCATTTTAAAATCATCGGCTACCATGGTAATGTTCTTTAAAACTTCAGGGCCATTGCCAATAATGTTCACATCCTTAATCGGACGTTCAATTTTGCCATTTTTGATTAAAAAGCCAGATTTTACGTAAAAAGTAAAATCACCTCCGCCAATCATTACCTGTCCGTTGGTAAAGGTGTCACAAATAATTCCGTTTTTCACACTTTCAATAATTTCCTGGCGTTTATGTGGTCCGGGTAGCATGTAGGTGTTTCGCATCCTTGGCAAAGGCATGTGCCTAAATGACTCCCTTCGACCGCTACCAGTTGGTTTTACTTTGTAATGTGCCGCGCTTAGTCGGTCATGCAAATAACTTTTCATGATACCATTTTCAATCAAAACCGTCTTTTCAGTATCATTTCCTTCATCATCAATATTAATAGAACCTCTTATGTTTGGATTAGTTCCATCATCAACAATGGTGACAAAGTTTTCAGCCACCGGTTTTCCAATTTTATCTGAGAAAATAGAAATTTCTTTTCGGTTAAAATCAGCTTCCATACCATGTCCAATGGCTTCGTGCAATAATATGCCCGAACTACCTGCTGAAAGCACAACTTCCATTTCGCCAGCTTCGGGTTTTCCGGCTTCAAACAACGAAACAGTGCTTTCAACAGCCTCTTTTGCCAATCGCTCAACATTTTCGTCTGTAAAAAACTCAATACCTCTCCTGCCCGACAGGTTAAAACTATTTTGCTCACGCTGTCCATTTTGCTCTGCAATACAAGAGACTGAAATTTGTCCCATGGGCTGGTAATCATATGTTATCCGACCTTCTGAATTGGCAAATAAGATGTAAGTGGTGCTATTGTTAAACGAAATTTTCGATTTTATTACCCTTTTATCCAGTTGAAAAATCTTTTCATTGATTCTTTGCAAATACGGTATTTTTTCATCAATTTCCACCTGTTCCCATGGAGTCTTAATACGGTAATAATCAGCTGGTTTATGTTCGGTTAATATGGGTACCTCCAGTCCTGAGTTTGTATTAGCAATATTCGCAGCAGTACGGGCTGCTTTTTTCATGCTTTCTATAGAAATCACTTCAGTAAACGAATACCCTGTTTGCTTACCATTTAAAACTCTAATTCCTACGCCCAAATCAATATTTGAATAGGCCCGGTTAACATCATTATCCTCCAAACCAATATAATCGGAAGTTGAATGCTGGAAAAAAACATCGCAATAATCACCTCCCTTTGATAATCCTTCAGAAATTACCTGGCGAATGTTTTCTTCGCTTACGCAAAATAAATTTAAATAGTCTTGTAATATCATGTTATTTGTGTATTAGTATATTGGAAATTAGAACTTAGTTTTTACAAATTTCCACTAATTTCTAAGTTCAAATTTCTAAAAATCCTTTGGCCTTTCACAAATCAAAATAACCGGTTTATTTCCTTTCAATCCCAAAGATTTCCCATATTCCGAAACCTGGTCACCATTATTATCCAAACCAATCCAGATTTCATCTTTTGTCAATAAAAGTGATTCTGCCATACCATATTCAGGATGTTTATTGTTGTAAATACGTTGACCATCTTTACAAACCAAATGTTGAAAAGATAACGAATTCTTTTCATTTGTTTTTACGTTTATTTTGGTCACCAACCCATTTCCACGCTCCAGAATGTACAAAGAGTTGTTTTCATATTTCATATCAGCAATATCATCTCCATTTTTCTCAGAATTTATTAATTCAGCAAAAGGTTCCGAAATTTGTTTCGTTTTTAAATCTACCTTAAAAATTCTTCGTGGTTGCCGTTCTTTAGCAAGGTACAAAACATCATTTTCATTGTCAACCGCCAAACCTTCAAAACCTTTATTTCCCCACTTGCTTCTATTGATACTATTTTCTTTCCAGGGAATAACTATTTTTTTCACATCGCTGGCCCATTGTAAAACACTATATATCTCATTATCCCACTCATCAATAAAACAAAAGTCATCTCCTAAAATATCAATTCCTTCAATGTCAATTTTTTCTTTTAACCTAAGATCTTGAATGGTTTGAACCGAAAATGTAGTTTCACTGGTATCCAGCTTATAAATGTGGTTGTTCCATTCCTTGTCAGCAATAACATAAATAGCGTTTTTATGCATTACCATACCGCTAAGGTCAAAGCGCTTTTCATTGGACGAATTGAGCTGTTTTATTGAGTTTACTGATTTTAGGTGCAGTTTACTAACAGGCTCCTTCCCTATTATTTGTGATAAACAGGTGTAAAATAAAAATAAAATAATGGTCATTTGATACATCATGGTTTAGTGTTTTAGTCAACAAAAATAAGATAATTCCATATTGTAGCAAGCAATTTGTGATAATTGCATACTCAAATTCAATAAAACTACTTAATAGCATGAAAAAAAAGGAAATGGCTCGAAGTCGGAAGACCGAAGATGGAAGTGTAATTGGGTTAATATTGGATGATGCTATACTTCTGACTTTGATCTTTCAGCCATAAATTAAAAAATTAACAAGTTGAAAAATAATAAATTGCTTAGGCGGTTGTTTACCACAATCAAAACTTAAAACAGTATGTTATACCAATTACATTTATATTTTAGTCCAAAAGCAAAATATAAATTGCAATGGTAAATGTTGATGCTACTTGAAAATAGCCGAATGAGGCTTTGCCGAAATTGAACTATTTTGAAAGTAAAATCGGCATTATATCAAAACTTTTTTAATTACCTTGATAGCGGTTTGGTGTTAAATCGCTTGTCAATTAATAATCTACAAATATTGCGCAACTCCTCCTTCATAGTATTACGGAGAAGGAGCTCTGCTGCTTTTAATGTTGAACTTTTTTTTAATAGGTGCAGAGCACCAAAATATTTGTAGCTTAAATGTTTGTGTGATTTGAAAAGGTACGGAGTACCGCAATATTTCAATTTAGTGGTAAACAAGTGCCTAAACATTAATAATAATGTAGGAACAGAAAATCAAGAATTCCACCTTCCCTTTGTCAAATTGTCTTTTGTTATCCATCATTTTGTTTATTTTTGTTCTTCATGGTCAAATTTTAATTTAAGAAGCATGCCAAAAGATGATTATAAATACGGAGACCCGTTTAAGTTTAAATCTTTAAAGGTTTACTCTTCGTCGGAGTGGATGGCAAATTCTACGAAAAAATACCGTAGGGTTTTCGATAAAGCAGAGGTCTCTTACATGAGGTGGGAATTTACTTTTTATAATAAACTTTTTGATGAAGAAGACTGGAAGGCCAAAGTGAACATCAAAGTTTTTGAAGTAAAAAGAGGAAAAAGAAAAGAAATTTGTAACCTGGAAGATAATTTAGACATCAGAAAGGATCAAAACGAGGTACAGGTATACAAAAGTTGGGGAGTTGAGAACAAAGGGGAATTTTGGAAGCGTGGTGATTACGTTGCCGAAGCCTACATTGATGAGAAAATGATTGGCTCGCAAAAGTTTTTTATTGAGGATGTAGGCGAAGTGACCCTAAAAAACAACCCTTATTTTGATATTGAATCCATCAAACTATTTACAGGTCCTTCAAACGCCTGGGAGCAAAAGGAAAAAACGTACCTTATTGCCTTTAATAAAAAAGAGACCAAGTATGTTTGGGTAGAAATTAAACTGAAGAACAAAACAGACTCGGACTGGAACTTTGAGTTTTTCCTTAATTTTTACGATGATGCAGGACAATTTAAAGCACAAATAGAAAGCCTTTATTACATCGACAAAAACAAAAAAGGGCAGGTGCTTACCTATCAGCGTGGCTGGGGAAATGACGACCCTGGTTCGTGGAAAGATGATAAATACACGGTTGAACTGGTATTTATGGATACCCTTGTAGCTGCGCTTCCTTTTGAAATGGGAGAAAAGAATGTAAAAGGCGTTAGTCAGTTCACAACATCAACTCACTCTCTGCTTAATGAATCAATCACAAAAAGCACTGAAGAAGAAGAAAAAACCCTTGAAGAATTAATGCAGAGCCTCAATGAACTAATTGGCTTAGAGCATGTTAAAGGGCAAATCAAAGAACACATTGATTATATTGAGTTTTTAAAACTTCGTAAAGAAAAAGGTTTACAGGACAACGAACGGATTTCATTGCACAGTGTATTTACGGGTAACCCCGGAACAGGTAAAACCACAGTAGTAAAACTGCTTGGTAAAATTTACCAAAAAATGGGATTGCTTTCGAAAGGACATGTGCACGAGGTGGATCGTGCTGACCTGGTGGGTGAATTTATTGGTCAAACCGCACCAAAAGTACGAGAAAACATAGAAAAAGCACGAGGTGGCATTCTGTTTATTGACGAGGCTTATGCTTTAGTCCGCTCAAATGAAGACTCAAAAGATTATGGACGCGAAGTAATTGAGGTATTGATAAAGGAAATGTCTGATGGTCCGGGCGACATTGCAATTATGGCTGCCGGGTATCCAAAAGAAATGCAGATGTTTACCGATTTTAACCCCGGTTTAAAATCAAGGTTTAAGTACTACTTCCATTTTGAGGATTATACCCCTGATGAATTAATAGCCATTGCAGATTATGCGGCAGAAAAGCGCTCGGTAACTGTTAAGCCCGATGCCAAAGAATACATCAATAAATTACTGATTGATGCCTACCGCGACAGGGATCATACCTTTGGAAATGCACGCTATGCCTATGCAATAATCGATGAGGCAAAAATGAACCTGGGTTTGCGATTAATCAAGCACCCCAATGTAAAAAGGTTATCAGGTAAAACCCTGTCAACCATTACACTTGAAGATGTTCAGAAAATAAAATCAATTCAGGCCGAAAAAGAAATAAACATACCTGTTGACGAAGAATTGCTGAAAATTGCAACCGGTGAGCTAAATAAACTGGTGGGTATGAACCACATTAAAAACGAAGTAAACGACCTGATAAAACTCGTCCGCTACTATCGCGAAACAGGAAAAGACATCCTGAACAAGTTCTCGTTTCATACCATTTTTACAGGCAACCCCGGAACAGGTAAAACCACCCTGGCAAGAATTATTGGGAAAATTTACAAAGCACTTGGTTTACTGGAGCGTGGCCATGTAGTTGAAACAGGGCGAGAAGGATTAATTGCAGGTTATATTGGTCAAACAGCCATTAAAACCAAGCAAAAGCTGGATGAATCAATGAATGGAGTACTGTTTATTGACGAAGCCTATGCCCTATCAGATGACGGACAAAAAGGTTTTGGAAAAGAAGCCATTGAAGTGATTTTAAAAACCATGGAAGATGAGCGCGGTAAATTTGCTGTAATTGCTGCCGGATACCCTGATAACATGGATGTATTTCTACACGCCAACCCAGGTTTAAAATCACGTTTCGACAGGGTATGGCATTTCTATGATTACCAGCCAGATACGCTATATAAAATTGCTGTATCCATGTTTAAAGAAGAAGGGCTTGCACCTGATGAATCAGCCGAAAAATTCCTGGCGAACTACCTGCAGCAAATGTACAACAAGCGCGACAAGTACTTCGGGAATGCCCGTTCGGTGCGAAAAATCGTTGAGCAGGCTGTTAAAAAGCAGAACTTGCGTATGGCTTCACTTCCAAAGGAAGAACGAACCGAAAGTATGATGGCACAGGTATCGGAAATGGATTTACGAGACGTAAAAGTGGATGATGATACCAAGGAAAAGAAATCGCTTGGGTTTAGGTAAAATACTATTAAAATAACGATGTACTTATTTTTTGATACAGAAACAACTGGTTTACCAAAAAATTGGAAAGCCCCAGTTACAGATTTAAATAACTGGCCAAGGATGATTCAAATAGCATGGATTTTTTGTGATGAAAAAGGTCATAGAATTGAATCTGATGACTATATAATAAAACCTGAAAATTTTACGATTTCTAAAGATGCCTCAAAAGTACATGGTATTTCTACTGAAAAAGCTCATAAAGAGGGAGTAGACCTAGAGTTTGTTCTTAACAAGTTTAATAACTTGGTCAAACACTCTGACTATGTTATTGCCCACAATATAAAATTTGATGAAAAGATTATTGGGGCTGAGTTTTTAAGAAAGGGTATTAAAAGCGATTTTGATTGTAAGAAGAAAATATGTACAATGCTATCATCCACTGATTTTTGCAGGATTCCTGGAAACTACGGATATAAATGGCCAAAACTTTCAGAGTTACATATAAAATTATTTGGAAAGGATTTTGAAGAAGCGCATGATGCCTCGGTTGATATAAATGCAACAGAAAGATGTTTTTGGGAAATGAGAAAGAGAAAGTTAATATAAAATTAAGTTTAAGGCAAAAGACGGGGTGTGACTTGGAGGCGCACCCCTACTAATGAGAAAAAAAGCTATTTCCCTTGTTCAAAAGTCAATACACTCTCACTCCTCCAACAAATGTCTCTAAAACCTTGACTTTTGGAATTTCCTTCACATCCACCACCATAATATCTTTTTTAAGCACCACAAAATCAGCGAATTTTCCCACTTCAATGCTGCCTTTTTCATTTTCCTCAAAATTTGATTTGGCTGCCCAAATGGTCATAGCTTTTAAGGCTTGTTCTCTGGTTATTGCATTTTCCATTTGAAACCCGCCTTCGGGGTAATATTCTAAATCCATGCGTGCAATTGCGGCATAAAAACCATAAAGCGGGTTGATGTGCTCAACCGGAAAATCACTTCCGGCTGCCAGCCATCCATTTTGCTCCAGCAAAGTTTTGTAGGCATAGGCATATTTCACCCGCTTGGCTCCCAGCCTTTCATCAGCCCAGTACATATCCGAAGTGGCATGCGTGGGTTGTACCGAAGGTACAATAGAATATTGCTTAAAGATATTGAAATCATTTTTGTTCAGCACCTGAGCATGCTCAATTCGCCAGCGCCTTTCATTTTCGCCTTTCAATAATTCACCATACATTTTTAACATTAAACGGTTGGCAGAATCTCCAATGGCGTGTGTATTTATCTGGTAATTGTTTTCAAAGGCCATTTTGCAAACCTCTTTTAAATGCTCAGGTGAACTTACTAAAAAACCTAGATTGCCCAGATCGTCAGAATAAGGATGCAGCAAACAAGCTCCTCTTGAACCCAATGCCCCATCGGCATATAATTTTATTGAACGAACATTTAAATAATCAGTTTTATAAGGCCCTTTTTTAACAAAGTGCTCAATATTTGCCCCGGAAGGACTTAACATAGCGTAAATCCTCATTTTCAATGTATCAGCTTTTTGTAGTTCATCTATTAACTGTACTACATCTTTTGGTAGTCCGGCATCATCAACAGTAGTTAATCCCACTGCAAAACAAGCTTTCTGAGCTTCTAGCAATGCCATCGTTTTAAGTTGTATATCGGGCTTTGGAACAGCTCTCATCATCAATTCTTCTGCGTTATCGACCAAAACACCTGTTAATTTTCCATCCTTTTTAAGAAATTTACCACCTTCAACCTTTGATTCAACAGTAATTCCAGCTCTTTTTAAAGCTTCTGTATTAGCAATTAAAGCATGACCATCAATTCGGGTCAATACCATAGGTTTATCAGGAAACACTTCATCCAGTTTTTCATTGGTTGGGAATTCTTTTACCTCCCAGTCGTTTTGGTCCCAACCGCGACCCAGTATCCATTCCGCGGAATGGCTTTCAGCATGCTTTTTTACCCGTTCAACTACCTCATCAAACGATTTTGTGCCTACTAAATTAGCCTTTTGAAGATTTAATCCATATCCATAAAAATGGCAGTGGGCATCATAAAAGCCTGGGTAAACAATTTTTCCTTTTAGGTCGATAATTGTATCAACATTGTACTTGTTTAGTATTTCTTCTGAGGTCCCTACAGCAACAAATTTCCCATTTTTAACAGCAAAACTTTCTTTTAAATCAAAGTTGTTGTTGATGGTATATATTTTGGCATTGGTAACTATAAAATCTGCTTGCTTTTTTTGCGATGAACACGACAATAATGCTGTCAGAGCAATAATTGCAACAACTATTTTTTTCATAAAAGGATGGTTTTTGTTAATAAATCTCGAAGTTACAACTTTGGGTGGAATAAAGAAAAAACTCCTATTTCCTATTTTCGGCCAAAAGCACAAAGACCGAAGTCAGAAGTATTGAACCTCCAGCTCCGGTCTTTGGTTGTTGAGCTTGTTGAAGCACCGACTTCGAACTATCTTCTAATCAAATATTTCGGCTAATTTCTCTTTCAATTTCTTTCCCCGCAGTCCCTTTTCAATAATCTTTCCCTCTTTATCCAACAATACTGTGAAAGGAATTCCATCAACACCATATTCTTTTGCAGCCACAGAACTCCAGTATTTTAAATCGCTTACGTGTGCCCAGGCACCCAGGTTGTCTTTTTCTATTGCTGCTGTCCATGCATCCTTGGATTTATCAAGCGAAACACTATAAATTTCAAAACCTTTTTTGTTGTATTTTTCATAAACTGCTACCATATTGGGGCTTTCCCTTCGGCAAGGCCCGCACCAGGCTGCCCAAAAATCAATTAAAACATAGTTTCCGCGTAATGAAGATAGTTTTATGTTTTTGCCATCCACACCTGGTAAATCAATTTCAGGAGCTTCGCTACCAACTGCCAATAAACTAACACTTTTCACCTTTTCATGAAGGTTCTTAACCATATAATTATCAGGATGCAATTTATAAAGACTTTCGTCCAGTTTTTGGTACACCTCTTTGTTTTCATCAATAGAAAGGCTTTCAATAAAAAATAAGCTTGACAAAGAGTTTAAGTTATCCAAAATAAACGATTTTAAATAATCATTTTTCTCTTTCTCAATTTGTTCAACTAAACGCTTCTGTTTTTCGTCAAACTCTTTCATTTTGCTAAAAGTGTTGTAAACCAACTCGCTATTTTTTGAACCCTTAATTTTCGGTTCGTACATATTTGCTAAATCGGCTTGAATTTCAATTTTTTCGCCAGGATTCAAAACCAACAAAAGGTAATATTCCTGATTGAAGCGAAGTTTGTAAAAGTCGCTATTTTCAATGGTTGAATTAAAACTAAAATTCCCCGATTCGTCAATATCTGATGAATCCAAATCGGTTTGTTTAATGATGTCTTCAAGGTAAACTTTGTTAAAATCGGCATTGTTTGTTAAAACACCTTTTATTGTTAATTCGCTTTGAGCATTAAGGCATAACAAAGAGAAATTGAGCAGCAAAAGTACAAGCAAAAACTTTTTCATAAATCCATTTTTAATTAATATGAAGTAATAAAATAAAAAGCATGGTTAAATAAAACAATAACCATGCTAGTTAATTCTTTAGTTTGCTAAAATATAAGTTTATCTTAAAACATTAACAAAGTTATTTAGTTTAAAACAAACCGATAACCTAGTTTATTAGAATTAAATTACAATATATACTTGATGAAAGTTACAAATTAAAAGATAAGCTCTTGGAGTAAAACTTAGACATAAAGCTCAACAAACTGCCATATAATATAGGCCAGGTACAACAAGAGCAAAGTCCAACCCATTTTTTTACCAATGTTCCATTTATTTATTATCAGCAAAAGTAAAATCAGCACAACAGAACAAATCAAGAGTATTGTTGAAGGAATAAGACCTTTTGGATCAATAGGCACTTTGCCACCATTTAATACTATCATTAAAATAAATGGCACGCCTAGTCCTACTAAAATATCGAATATATTTGAGCCAATTGCGTTGCTAACTGCCATTCCTCCACGGTTTTGTCTTCCAACTATAATTGATGACATTAAATCAGGAACAGAGGTACCAACGGCCAAAACAGTTATTGCCACAAATGCTTCAGGAATTTCAAGAATAGCCGACACCCCAATTGCACTTTCAACCAATACCCAACTAAATAAAGCAATAAGTGCAATTGAAACAAAAAATTCATAAATATAGTTCCCTTTTGTAAAAAAAATCTTTTCTAAAACAAAATCAAAGGGCTTTATTAAACCATTTAGCCAACGAATATTTAACCCTTCCCCTGCATCATCTACTTCTTTTACCTCGGATGAAAAACCTACAACTTTTTTCCATTTTACAACAGTAAAAACATATAACACATAGATAATTATAAATGTAATTGCTTCGAATAATGAAATACTGCCGTCAAAAAACACATAAAACAAAAACAAAACTGAGATAAGATAAAAGAAAAGATCCCTTGTAACCACATGCCACTTTAAGTGAAACTGCCTGATAAGCCCAACTGCACCTGTAATAACCAAAACATTAAAAATAGCTGAGCCAACAATGTTGCCCATACCAATCATTTCATGATTACCTGGTTTTATCACCGAAATTATTGCCACCATTAGTTCGGGTGCACTTGAACCTATGGCCATTAGGGTAGCACCAGCCGCATCAGACGATAAATTTAAACGATGAGCAAACTTATCTAATGATTCAACAAAGTAATCATCACAAATTTTAGCAATAAAATAAAATGAAACCAGCAGAATTAAGAAATATGCAATAAGCATCATTTGCTCTACGTGAGGTTATTTATTGACTTTGAAGTTCTCTTCCATTAACTTTAGAAGTTCTGCAATTTTAATTGGTTTTGAGATGTAACCATCAAACCCTGCATCAAGAATTTCCTCTCTTTCACCTGACATTGCAAAGGCTGTTTGAGCTATAATTTTGGTATCGCCTTTGGTGTCTTTTATTTGTTGCATAGCTTCATAGCCATTCATTTCAGGCATTTTCAGATCCATCAAAATCAAATCAACTTCATTTTTTTTGTACATCTCAATGGCTTCTTTCCCATTCTTTGCCCATAAAACTTTTGCCCCAGTCCTGTTTAATACCTCATCCAAAAAAAGGTAGTTAATCTCCTCATCCTCAGCTACAAGTATTACTTTACCTTTCCAGTTGTACGCAGCAATCATTGATTAAATTTTGAAATTTACATGTTCTAAGATAAGGCAAATTTAAAATAATTCCAAAACATCTCAGCATTTAACCAACGAATTTTTCAAATTGGTCACATTTAATCTGACAGTAATCAAAATTAACTATCTTTGAACTCTTAAAAATTAACAAGATAAGATGGGGAAACTTATAAAAATCAACTGTTTAAACAACAAAAAGGTAAAAGATTATAAATTAGGTACCAGTTTATTCGAAATTATTAAAGATCAAAGCATTGCACTACCATTTCCTATTCTTGGCGCTATGGTAAATAACAAGCTAGAAGAGCTAACCTACGAAATTTACAAACCAAAAACAATTAAGTTCATTGATATCACACACAAAGATGGGCTTTTAATGTACATCCGTTCGCTTTCATTTGTGCTGATAAAAGCGGTAAAAGATTTATATCCTAATCGGCACATTAAAATACAGCATTCAGTTTCAAAAGGCATTTATTGCGAATTAGATGACCTAAATAAAGAGAACAGTCTTCAAACAGTTTCAGATATTGAAAATAGAATGCGGAAAATTATTGACAATGATATCCCTTTTATTAGAAAAGAAATTTTAGTTGAAGAAGCCCTTGATATTTTTGATAAAAACAACTACAATGAAAAAAGATTGCTGTTTGAAACCTGTCCCCAATTTTATACTTCAATTTACTATCTTGATAACCTGGTTGACTATTTTTATGGTTTTTTGGTACCCTCAACCGGTTATTTAAAAGTTTTTGACCTGATAAATTACTTTGATGGGATGCTGCTAAGGATACCTATTACAGAAGACCCGGAGAACCTGCAACCAATTGTGCAGCAAAATAAAATGTTTGAAATTTTTAAAGAATACAAAAACTGGGGAGATATTATTGGTGTGGGGAGCATAGGCAGTATCAACGACCAGGTGGTGAAAAAGAACTCTGGAGAGCTGATTAAAATATCTGAAGCTTTGCACGAGAAAAAAATTGCCCAAATTGCGGATATGATTTACCACCGAAAAGACGAGGTTAAAATCATATTACTTTCAGGCCCTTCGGCTTCGGGCAAAACAACCACAGCAAAAAGGTTGGCAATACAACTTAAAGTACTAGGTATCAAACCTATGCCGATTTCACTCGACAATTATTTTGTTGACAGGGAAAAAACCCCAAAAGACGAAAATGGAGAGTTTAACTTTGAAGCACTTGAGGCTCTCGATTTAGAAACCCTTTACAAAAACCTAAACGATTTAATAAATGGCAAAGAGGTGGAAATGCCAAAATTCTCCTTTGAAACGGGCAAAAGATATTACAATGGAACCAAATTACAGGTAAGTAACGACCACGTTTTTATACTTGAAGGCATCCATGCCCTGAATCCTGAACTAACTAAAAAGTTTGATGATAAACTAAAGTTTAGAATTTACGTTTCGGCGCTAACACAGGTGGGGATTGACCATCATAACCGCATACCAACTACTGATAACCGACTGATTAGAAGGATTGTACGTGATTATCAATACCGTCATTATTCCGCCTTGGATACCATTAAAAGATGGCCAAGTATCCGCCGTGGAGAAGATTTAAACATATTCCCTTATCAGGAAAAAGCGGATGTAATGTTCAACTCAGCTTTATTTTATGAGCTGGGTGTACTTAAAAAATATGCTGAACCAATATTAAAAGAAGTAGCCCCTATTGAAGAAGAATTTTCAGAGGCTACTCGTTTACTTAAGTTTTTGTCGTATTTTAAAGTCATTCCCGAAGATGAAATACCACCAACATCCATTTTAAGGGAGTTTTTAACCGGAAGTAGTTTTAAATATTGATTGAGACTGATTAATAAAGATTGAAGAGATTGATTGGTTTACAGCCAAATATAATCAAAAGAAAAACTATAATTATCGAATAGCAAGTAGTTTTTATATTTTGCCTTAATTATCAAATAATACACACTTAAGGACATAAATGAATCGCTTATTTTTTGTTAAAACCTTGCTGTAAACCCAAAATGCATCTTGGAGTCGCTAAATTTTACGGGGTTATCAAACTGTTTTCCAACAGCATAATTCAGTTTAAAAATACCAGCTTTTGTATCTATATTGATGCCCAAACCGGCTCCAAAAGGGGTGTCATCATATTGACTACCAACTAATTTTGCCTCGTACCATGCCAGATCGGCAAAAAGGTAAACGGCTGAGTTTTTTCCAATCAATAAGCGTGGTTCTATACTAAAAATGGAGTAAGTAGAAGCAAAAACTGATTGTTCATCAAATCCACGCAAGCTGTTAATCCCTCCAATTTTAAACAATTCATTTTCGTAAAAACCAACATCGCTAAAAACACCGGCAGATCGATTTAGCAATGCCAAGGTTCCCATCCTACCTAGTTTTAAATAATACTCCAACTGTAACTCAAAATCAATAAGGCTTGAATTGATATCCAGCACCGATCGGGTTCCATATCCCGACGAAGCCTCAACAAAAAAACCTTTGCGGGGATTTAAACGATAATCAGTGTTATCAAGTAAAAAAGTCATCCCTAAAGTAAAGCGTGATGCTTCTTCAATATTTAATGAAGTTTCTTCCTCGTTATTTATCAAATAAGAGTTTTTTTGTGCAAAATATACTTTCAATAGATTTTTAGCCGAAAATGAGTAAGCAACTGCTCCAAATAAATCAGTATTCAGGTAATCAAGTTCGTGCTTTTCGAGCCCAAAACGGAAATCGATGCCAATAGGCAGAAAAAATAGATATGGAAACTGAAAACCCAGCTTCAAATTTTGCGAATTAGCACTGTACTTATCCCAGTAGATACTTAGCTCCTCTCCTATTTTAAATGCATTTACCAGCTTAAGGCTTAAATCACCAGTAATTTGAAAATCGGGGTTTTCTTCAGTGCCCGAAGCAAAACCAATAATACCATTAAAATAGTTGGCCGGCTTGTTTTTAAGATAAAGATAAATAGCCGCTTTTGCATCCCTAAATTCAACCTCGGCAGGCTTAAAAACCTGAATATAAGGCAATTCCTCGACCCAACTTGATAAATCATTAATTTTTTTCTGATTGTAAGCTTCACCTTTTTTTACTGGCAAATAATGGTTCAAATACTTTCTGGCAATTTTAGGCTTCCCTTTTACAACAATTGAATCAATTTTTACAAAAACATTCTGCTTTACCATTAAATTTCCATGTAAGCCCTCATTGTCAACACTAATACTGTCAATCAAAACGGAGGCAAATGGGTAACCATTGTTTTCGTAATATTCTATTGTTTTTTTTCTTAAAAGAATAAAATCAGAATAACTAATGGCCTTCCCTTTAGCTATCTTTTTTGTTAACCTGAGTTCCCTTAAAATATTTTCAGGAATACCCCTGATTTTTAGTTTTTCAAAAGAATATTTGTGTCCAAGGTAAAAGAAAGCTTTTACTGATGTTGTGTCAAAAATGATTGAATCAAAATTAGAAGCTAAATAACCTTTGTTGATGAAATTATTATTGAATGCCTTAAGTTTTTTTAGAATCGACAAACTATCACTTGCCCTAATTTGCAGGTCATTTTTAATTAGGTATTGTTTTGCAACTGAATCAACAGGTACTATTTGTACCTGAAGTTTTTGCTGAGCCAGGCCGGTTGATGCAGGCAAAAGCCTGCCCACCAAAAAAAGTACAAGCACTTTTTTCCATAATTTATAAAAGCAGGGCACTATTCGTCTTTATGTAAATTAAAAGCACTAGCTTGTGCTGTTGGCATTATCAGCATATCGTTAATATTTACGTGTGGTGGACGAGTAACTGCGTATAAAACTGCATCTGCAATATCATCAGCCAATAGAGGATCGTATCCTTTATAAACATCGTTTGCTTTAGCATTATCACCATGAAAGCGCACAATGGAGAATTCAGTTTCAACAGCACCAGGGGCAATTTGTGTCACTTTTACGCCATAAGGAAGCAAATCAGTTCTCATTGCTTGTGTCAACGCGTCTACAGCAAATTTAGTAGCACAGTATACATTCCCGTTGGCATAAACATTACGACCTGCAATGGAGCCAATATTTACAATATGTCCTTTTTTGTTTTTCACAAAATAAGGCATAATTTGCCTCGAAATATAAAGCAGACCTTTGATATTTGTATCAATCATCCGTTCCCAGTCTTCCATGTCGCCATCCTGAATAGGGCTTAATCCGGCAGCAAGCCCGGCATTATTAATCAATATTTCAAGTTCATTGAGTTTTTCAATTTTGGCAACAGCTTCGTCAACTTCTTTTTTATTTCTGATGTCAAAACAAAGACTTTGAACTGCAACTCCAAATTCCTGCTCAAGTTTTTTCTTAACCTCATCCAGCCTTTCCTGTCTCCTACCAGTTATTATTAAATCGTAACCTTCTTTTGCTAGTTTTATTGCGGAAGCTTCTCCAATTCCGGCAGTAGCTCCAGTAACCAATGCTAATTTACTCATTGTTAAAACGTTCTTTTAAATAAATGATTTATGTGTTCAAATAACAGCAAAACATCCAAAATTAAAGCACATCCTTTTAATAAAGAATTCGCTTTTAATATTAAATCCCTCAATGAGGGTTTCAGATAAAGCTCAAAATTAACTAAATTTGTTAACTAAAACCAATATCTCAATGCCTGAAAACTTCCAGTTTGATAAAGACACAAACAGTAGATTAACTGAAGATCAGTTAAATACAGTCGTTTCAATATTAGGAAGAGCTCCTTTTGTATATGAATTGGAAATAATAGACTTTTTATTGTTGGAAAAGCCACGAATTGAAAATGTCCTATCAGATTCCAGCGAATTAAACCAGCCTACCAATAATTTGAAATGGGTTTTAAAATCAGGGTTTGTAGAGCTAAAGCTCCCTTCAGAAACAGAAAACCAGTCAGCAGCTTTATCCTGCAACCTTATATCAAAAGTATTTAAAAGCAATGCCCTACCATTAGCAATGGCTAACTTTATGAATATTAATGGCAATGAGGTTTCTATTAAAAAAAACACCTTACATCAGGTTATAAAAGGAACAGGAAAAGTGTCAAACATATTGGGTATTCCTAACCTAAAAACAGAAGTTTTATTTCATAATAATACTCAATATCTTCATGGTGCAACAATTGGCCAGGTTTGCAACAAACCACAACAGACAAAAGCGCCTGATAACCAGCGCAATACATACATCTTAGGAAGATACAAAATCAACTCATCAAAAGATGAAAACACAGTATCAAGCTACCATTATAAGTTTCTTAAAGAAGTTCTTGAAGAATTAGTAAAAACCGATGATAACACCTTGATTGAAACTATTGATGAAGGAGGACTTATCAACAGCTTTACCAGGATAATAAAAAAATACTCAAAAGGTTTATCTATTGATATATCCACCCTGTTCGATGAGCTTTCTGAACAAAATTTTGCAAGTATGCTAACACCTCAACATACAGCAATTTTGGTTATTCCTGAGGACGAGATTAAATTAAAAAATATTGCTGCAAAATGGGAACAAAACTGTTTAATAATTGGACAAACCAACGCCAAAGAAAACCTTCATATAACACTAAATAACAACAAATTAGCAAACATACCTATCAATCAGCTTTTAGGAAATAAAACACTTTTTCCTGATACCAATAGTAAAGGCAAGCCAACCTTATCAGTTAAAAAATTTAGTGTTTCAAATATAAAACCACCTAAAAAAAACAGAGATATTGCCTGGCATTTAATCACCAATCCTAATATTGCCTCAAAGAGTTGTGTAAATAAACAATATGATAGCATGGTAGGTATTTCCACCATGAATACAAGTTTTCCTTCCGATGCCGAGGTTTTTAATCTAAAAGGAACCAATAATGCTCTTGCTTTAGCCTTAATTGATAAAAACAATTCCATTGAAGGGTCGGATGACTTGGCAGCTAAAATAGCGATGACAGAATTATGCAGAAAATTGGCATGTTCAGGAGCAAAGCCATTGGCATCTTCTGTAAACATGGTAATTTCAGATGGTTCCACTCACAAAAAAAAATTGATTAATAGTATTGAAGAGACTGCGAAAAAACTCAATATTGCTGTTGATTTCTCTATTAACCACAGTCATTTAAATCAAACACACAAAATACAAACCTACTTCTCAATGTTAGGGGTGATTGAAGATAAAAACCACCACATGACCATGTCATTCAAAGACAAAGGCAATATCATCTTCTTAATTGGCCCATCGAGCGAAAACCTCTCCGGTTCAGAATACTTAATTTCTTATCATAAGGACACAACCCCCTACCTTCCTGATTTTGATCTTGAATTAGAAAGTAAAATTAACCTTGCAATGATAGAATTAGTCAATAAAAAACTCATTTGCTCAGCACATAATGTTGCCAAAGGAGGATTGTTTATTTCCTTGGTCGAGTCGGCAATGGCATTTGGTTTTGGCTTTGATATTATTACCGATACAGATATCAGAACAGATGCGTTTCTTTTTGGAGAAGCACCTGGTAGGGTAACTGTGAGTGTTACCCCAAACAAGGAAAACAAATTTATTGATTTTATGATACAAAAAGAGCTCCCATTTTTAGCTATAGGCCATGTTACAAAGGGAGAAATGCGGGTTGATGATATTTCTTATGGTTTTATTGATGATGCCAAAAAAGAATACAATAGTGCATTAAAAAGATTTTTAAATAAAGATTTCTGATTAAGTTTGTAGCCAAATTCTATTATCATCCAAAATGAGCGAGACGGTAACTCCATATAAAGAAATGACTGCATCAAAAAAAAGCCAGGTGGCTTTAATGTTTAATAATATATCCCACAAATACGATTTTTTAAACCACTTTCTTTCTTTAGGAATAGACAAAATTTGGAGACGAAAAGCGATAAAACTACTAAAGCCTTTTGAGCCCAAGGAAATACTTGATATAGCAACCGGTACAGGTGATTTAGCAATAACAGCCTTACAGTTAAAACCCTTGAAAATTACCGGCATCGACATTTCAGAAGGCATGTTATCCATTGGTAATGAGAAAGTTAAAAAGAAAAAACTAGAAGATATCATCGAGTTACAATTGGGGGATTCTGAAAATTTAAAATTTGAAGAAAACCATTTTGATGCAGCTATGGTAGCTTTTGGTGTTAGAAATTTTGAGAACCTGCAAAGAGGATTGACCGAAATTTTAAGGGTGTTGAAACCTGGCTCCCCACTTGTTGTTCTTGAATTTTCAAAACCAAGACTATTTCCCATTAAGCAGATCTATAATCTTTATTTTAAATACATCCTTCCTAAAATTGGAAAATTTTTCTCAAAAGATAGTTCCGCCTATACCTATTTACCAGAGTCGATACTATCGTTTCCCGAAGGAAAATATTTTTTAGGCGAAATGCGCACAGCAGGTTTTCAATCAACCAGGGAAAAAAGGTTGACTTTTGGGGTAGCTAGTATTTATTTTGCGGTAAAGTAAGATATTTATCTGTATACGACTAATCAGCCAATTAACCTAAAATTATATCAATTTATTTTTGCAAATAAATTTTTAGTTCTATATTTGTTGTCAGAAATAAGAAAAAAATGAAAATTAACAATACAAATATGAATTGGTGGTGGCACAGTCGAATAATCGATCGTGAAACTCACTAGTCATATCTTCAATTTAAAAAGCGGCTTATCATGTTTCACGATAAGCCGTTTTTTTTTGAACTAATTCTAACAATATTAAATCTAGCAACTGCAAAAAATGGAGAAATTTAAGTTTAAAACCCAACAAGAAAAACTGCTTTCCGATATCCTTACACCGGTAAGCCTTTATTTGAAAATAAGGGACAAATTCCCACAATCCATATTGCTTGAAAGCTCTGATTATCATGGAATTGAAAATAGCTACTCTTACATTTGTCTTGACCCCATTGCACAATTTAAGGTTGAAGATGGTGAAATAATCAAGCGGTTTCCGAACCAGACAACTGAACAACACAAAATTGAAGACCGAAAAGAAGTTGTGGAAGAGTTAAGTAGTTTTATTTCGTCCTTTGAGGCTGAAAAAGTAAATAATCAAATCAATGGCTTTTTTGGGTATACTGCATACAACTCAATACAACATTTCGAAAAGCTTCAGGTAAATTCAACAGCTCCCAAAGAAGAAAAAATACCTGATTTGCTTTACTCCTTTTATCGATACATCATCAGTGTAAACCATTACAAAAACGAACTGGTAATACTTGAAAATCAGACCGATATAAGCGAAAGCAGGTTTGATGAAATAAAACAACTAATACAAACAGGCAAACTGGCAACCTACCCTTTTGACACCAACGGAGAAGAAGATACCAACATTGCACCGGACAAATACATTGAAATGGTAAAAAAGGGCAAGCAACACTGCCGGCGTGGTGATGTTTTTCAAATTGTACTCTCGCGCGGTTTTTCAAGAAAATTTAAAGGCGATGAATTTAATGTTTACAGGGCTCTCCGCAACATTAACCCATCGCCTTACTTATTTTATTTCGATTTTGGTACTTTTAAACTTTTCGGCTCATCACCAGAAGCACAAATAACTATTAATAAAGGAGTTGCAAGCATTAACCCAATAGCTGGCACCTTCCAAAGAACCGGAAACGACCTGGCCGATCAGGAACTTGCAGAGAAACTCTCAAACGACCCAAAAGAAAATGCCGAGCACGTTATGCTGGTTGATTTAGCAAGAAATGATTTAAGCAGAAATGCAAGCAAAGTACATGTAGAAATCTTTAGAGAAGTACAGTTTTATAGCCATGTAATTCATTTAGTATCAAAAGTAAGTGGTAATTTAGATGAAGGGACTAAGCCTGTACAATTATTAGCTGATACCTTTCCGGCTGGCACACTTTCTGGCGCTCCAAAACACCGTGCCATGGAACTTATTGATGAAATTGAAGGAAAAAACCGTGGTTTTTATGGAGGATGCATTGGTTACCTGGGCCTTAATGGCGAAATTAACCAGGCCATCCTAATCCGCTCATTTTTAAGTAAAAACAATGTTTTAAATTACCATGCAGGTGCAGGAATTGTTGAAAAATCGGTAGAAGAAAGTGAATTAAAAGAAGTAGATAATAAAATTGGTGCTTTAAGGGCAGCAATTGAGCAAGCAAAAAATATTTAGAAGTTGAAAATTGGTGTATTTGAAATTAGAAAATTTAAAACTAATAGCTAAAAACAAATACACAAATAAACAAATACACAAAGTTCAAAAAATGAAAATATTAGTATTCGACAATTACGACTCCTTCACCTACAACCTGGTTCACTATGTTGAAAAAATCCTCAATAAAAAAGTAGATGTTTTTAGAAATGATGAAATCAGCTTGGAAGAAGTAAATAAATACGATAAAATAATTTTGTCACCCGGCCCAGGTATCCCTGATGAAGCAAACCTTTTGAAACCGCTGATTAAAGAATATGGCAAAAGTAAAAGCATATTTGGCGTATGCCTTGGTTTGCAAGCAATTGCAGAGGCTTATGGAGGAAGTCTAACCAATCTAAACACCGTTTATCACGGAGTTTCAACAATGATAGATCAGGAAGAAAAAGACGAAATTATTTTTAAAGGTATTGCAAATGAGTTTGAAGCAGGCCGCTACCACTCATGGATTGTAGATGAAAAAGGGCTGCCAGATTGTTTTAAAATATCAAGCAGGGATAAAAATGGACAAATTATGTCGCTTTTCCATACCACGCATGATGTTAGGGGCGTACAGTTTCATCCTGAGTCGATATTAACACCAGAAGGTGAAAAAATGATTAAAAATTGGTTAGAGGCATAAAGAAGTATTTATGAATGCCTTAAGTACTTAAAGTATTTATAAATTAAAAAATAAATAATATGAATAGCAAGTAGTTTACACCAAAACAATGAAATGACCTGAAAATCAATTTGTTTGCCACGTCCCCAAAGGGAGCAAATTGATTTTCTTCACACCCTTTAGGGCTGAGGTAAATGAAGAACCTTTAGTCTCATGAGCATAGCGAATAAAGTCAAATTGCGATTGGTATAAACTACCTCATAATCATAATAAATAATATGAAAAGGAAGGAAATATGGACAATAAAGAGTTTAGTAAACAATTGGAAAAAAGGACAAGGAAATTTGCAATATCAATTATTAAACTTTCGATCCAACTTCCAAATACACAAGAAGGAAGAGTTCTAAAAAATCAAATCACAAAATCAGGTACAAGCGTTGGAGCTAATTATAGAGAAGCAAACAGATCTAGAAGTAAAGCTGACTTTGCGAATAAAATAAGAATAAGTGAAGCTGAGGCAAGCGAAACTGTATATTGGTTAGAAATAATTGAAGAACTTGAATGGTTAAATAATGAAATAATTAAACCAATATCAATTGAAGCAAACGAATTACTTGCAATGTATACTGCAATAAGCAATAAACTAAAATAAATTTGAAATAATAACCTATAAATACTAAAGACACTTGTAAATACTTATAAATACTTCTTCTATGAAAAAAATATTAGAACAATTATTTGAACATAAACAACTTAGCTACGAGACAGCTAAAGAAACCTTAACCAATATTGGTCAGGGAAAATATAACCAAAGCCAGATTGCTGCATTCCTGACTGTTTATTTAATGCGAAGCATTTCCTTGAACGAACTGGCAGGTTTTCGGGATGCATTGCTTGATTTATGTGTAAAAATAGACTTGTCGGATTACAATACAATTGACCTTTGTGGCACAGGTGGCGATGGTAAAGACACTTTTAATATTTCTACCTTATCATCTTTTGTTGTTGCAGGCGCTGGGTACAAAGTAGCCAAACACGGCAACTATGGTGTTTCATCAGGTTGTGGTTCATCAAATGTACTGGAATTCCTTGGTTATCAATTCACTAACGAGCAAGATAAACTACGCAAAAGCATCGAAAAGGCGGGGATTTGTTTTTTGCACGCACCTCTTTTTCACCCGGCCATGAAAAATGTTGGTCCAACACGAAGAGAGCTTCAAACCAAAACCTTTTTTAATATTTTAGGCCCCATGGTTAACCCAAGTTTTCCAAAAAATCAGATAGTAGGTGTATTTAATCTTGAAGTAGCAAGGCTGTATGCTTATTTATATCAACAATCAAATGCGAATTTTTCAATCATTCATGCCTTAGATGGTTACGATGAAATATCATTAACCGGTAATTTTAAGGTCATTTCAAATGAAAAAGACGAAATAATGACTCCTGAAAGCATAGGATTTAAAAAAATCAATGCTGATTTGATTAAAAGTGGCGGCTCCATTGAAGAAGCTGCAAAAATATTTACTAGCATTTTAGAGGGCAAAGGAACTGATGCACAAAATAGTGTGGTACTGGCCAACTCAGCCCTGGCCATCCATACCATTAGCCAAAACGAAAATATGGAGGATTCAGTAGAAGAAGCAAAAACATCATTGTTTGGAGGTAAAGCCCTCCAGGCTTTAAATAAGTTGGTTGAAAATTAATCTGTTTAAAAAATTTTATAATACAATTATGACTATAATACTAGGCTTTTTTAAAAATCAGGCTGCAAATATCCTGACATTCATAAATATGATAATAGGCTTATTTTCAATCAAGTATGCAATTCAAGGTTATTATACAATTAGTAGCATTCTAATAATTGTAGCGGCATTAACCGATCGTTTTGATGGAATGGTAGCACGTAAACTTAATACAGTATCTGCACTAGGTAAATATCTTGATTCTAATTCTGATTTAATTTCTTTTGGAGTTGCCCCTGGATTACTCATTTACCTTTCTGTAATAGATAAATTTGGTACGTTCGGACTAATTGTCTCCTTTTTATTTATTATTGGTGGTGCATTTAGGTTGGCAAGGTATAATGCAGTAGAATTTACAGGATATTATATTGGCATACCAATTACAATTGCCGGAGCAATTTTAGCACTTTCTGTATTTGCAATACCATATATTCCGCCCTTGGTCTACATATTTTTCACTTTACTGTTGGCTTATTTAATGGTTTGCAATCATTCAATTAAAAAGGTTTAAGATAAAACCTGTAAAGGATTTATGAGTTGAAAAAAATCTATTAATATAAAGAAATGGATAATAAAGAATTCAGTAAAAAGTTAGAAGTCAGGACAAGAAAATTTACAATTGCAATTATCAGACTTTCTTGCACACTACCCAATACTTCTAGAAGCCTTGTTCTTAGAAATCAAATTACTAAATAAGGTTCAAGTATTGGTGCTAATTACAGAGAAGCAAAGCTGATTTTGCCAACAAAATTTAAATAAGCGAAAGTAAAGCGAGTGAAACTGTTTATTGGCTTGAAATTATAGAAGAACTTGAATGGGGAAACTCAGAAAAAGTTGAAATTGCATTGAAAGAATCCAATGAGCTTCTCTGGCTATATTCTCTTCAATAACTAATTCACTAAAAAACTAAAACAACTTATAAATACTCATAAGTACTTAAAAAATGAACATACTTGATAAAATAGTACAGGAAAAACGGAATGAAGTTGCCAAAAGAAAAGAACTATATCCAACTGCCTTGCTGGAAAAAAGCCTTTTTTTTGAAAACAACAATGTTTCCATGAAAGAATACATCCTGCGTGACGATAAATTTGGGATTATTGCAGAATTTAAGCGTCAATCGCCTTCAAAAGGAATGATTAACGAATATGCAGATGTTGAGAAGGTTTCAATTGGCTACATGCAGGCAGGAGCTTCAGCTCTTTCAGTATTAACTGATGAGAAATTCTTTGGTGGCAGCTCAAAAGACCTGACCACTGCCAGGAAATTTAACTTCTGCCCTATTCTAAGAAAAGATTTCATTATTGATGAATACCAAATAATTGAAGCTAAGTCAATTGGCGCTGATGCAATACTTTTAATAGCAGCCATTTTGACTCCAGAAGAAGTCAATAAACTGGCACAATTTGCTAAATCGTTAAAACTTGAAATTTTACTGGAATTGCATGATGAAGAAGAACTTAAACACATTTGTAACGATGTTGATTTAGTTGGCATAAACAACCGGAATCTGAAAGATTTTTCTGTGGACATCAATAAATCAATTGAAATGGCAAAAAACATTCCTGATAACTTTGTGAAAGTGGCAGAAAGTGGCATTTCTAAAATTGATACAATTCTTAAGTTTAGAGAAAATGGCTTTAGAGGATTTTTAATGGGCGAACGATTTATGCAATCATCAAGACCAGAGCTGGCATGCAAAAACTTTATTGCTGAACTAAGAAAGTCGTTGGTGGATAATCATTAGACCAGCCAATGACTATGGTTAAGCTTAGGCTCTGCCTGAGCTGTAATTATCCTTGCAGGCTGAGCCTGCTGAGATTAAGTTCTAATTTCAAATACACCAAGTTCTAATTGAATGAAACTAAAAGTCTGTGGGATGAAGCATCCCGAAAACATAAAGCAACTTACTGATATTCAACCTGGTTACATCGGTTTTATCTTTTATCCAAAGTCAAAAAGATACATGGCCGATTCGCTTCAGTCTGAGGTTTTACATGCAATTCCATCAACAATTAAAAAAGTAGGTGTTTTTGTTAACGAGTCGATTAATAGCATTGAAAATTCTATTAAGAACTATCGATTAGACCTTATTCAATTACATGGTGATGAAAGTGTTGATTTTTGCAAAGAATTGAGTAAAAAAGGGTATGATTTAATCAAAGCTTTTCAGGTGGATGAAAATTTTAAATTCGAGAAACTAGAAGCGTATAAAAAATACTGCAAATTTTTCTTATTCGACACTAAAACACCGCTTTATGGAGGTAGCGGACATAAGTTTGACTGGCAATTACTAAAAAACTATGATAATGAAAAACCTTTCTTTTTAAGTGGTGGGATTGACTTGGAAGACGCAAACGAAATCAGAAACATTAAAAACTTAAACATTCATGCAGTAGACATTAACAGCAAATTTGAAATTGAACCCGGATTAAAAGATATTGAAAAAATAAAAAAGTTTAATAAACAACTATTACACAGAGATAAACTGGGAACTACAGAGATTCACAGAGAAAATTAACTCTGTGAATCTCTGTGCAACTCTGTGAGCCTCTGTGTAACTAAAGAAAAGAATATGTCAAAATACCAAGTAAACGAACAAGGCTTCTATGGCCAATTTGGAGGTGCATTCATCCCAGAGATGCTCTATCCAAATGTCGAAGAACTCAGAAACAACTATCTGAAAATCATGGAGTCTGAGGATTTCAAGAAAGATTTTAAGCACCTGCTGACAACTTATGTCGGAAGACCCAGTCCTTTATACTTTGCAAGCAGGTTATCTGAAAAATACGGTGCTCAAATCTATTTAAAACGTGAAGATTTGAACCATACCGGCTCACACAAAATAAATAATACCGTTGGTCAGATTTTATTAGCTAAAAAACTAGGGAAAAACAGGATTATTGCAGAAACCGGTGCAGGTCAGCATGGCGTGGCTACGGCAACAGTTTGCGCGTTAATGAATATTCAATGTGTAGTTTACATGGGCGAAATTGATATGGAACGCCAAAAACCAAATGTTTTACGGATGCAAATGCTTGGTGCAGAAGTCAGACCAGCAAAAAGTGGAAGCAAAACCTTAAAAGATGCTACTAATGAAGCCATCCGCGACTGGATCAATAATCCAATTGACACGCATTACATTATTGGCTCGGTAGTAGGGCCTCATCCCTACCCCGATTTGGTTGCACGATTCCAATCCGTTATTAGCAAGGAAATTAAAGAACAATTAAAAACTACTACCGGGAATGAAAACCCTGACTATGTAATTGCCTGTGTGGGTGGTGGTAGCAATGCAGCAGGTGCTTTCTATCACTTTTTGGATACACCATCGGTAAAGCTAATTGCTACCGAAGCAGCCGGAATGGGTGTTGATACAGATGAGACAGCGGCTTCAATGGCCAAAGGCAGTTATGGAATTATCCATGGGAGTAGAACTTATTTAATGCAAACACCTGATGGACAAATAATTGAACCGTACTCAATCTCTGCCGGACTGGATTATCCTGGAGTAGGCCCCTTGCATGCCTATTTAAATGACGAGAAGCGCGCTGAATACATAAGCATTACAGATGCTGATGCAGTTACTGCAGGCTTTGAACTATCTGAAATTGAAGGAATTATACCTGCTTTGGAATCGGCTCATGCATTGGCAGTTTTACAAAAAAAGAAGTTCGAAAAAAACGATGTGGTGGTTATAAACCTATCGGGCAGGGGCGATAAGGATTTAGCAACCTATCAGAAGTATTTTAAGAAATAAGAAGATGCTTGTCGCTTGTTTCTGGTTACTAGTAACATTGCGAAATTAGGATCCAGTAACCAGAATCTAGGAACTAAGTTCAAATACACAAATTTCTAATGACTAATTTCTAAAAAAATGAACCGAATAGAATCCCTTTTCCAAAACAAAAAGAAAAATATCATATCTATCTATTTTACAGCAGGTTACCCAGATTTAAATGATACCGAAACCATCATTACCGAACTTGAGAAAGCCGGTGCCGATTTAATTGAAATTGGCTTCCCCTTTTCCGATCCGGTTGCAGATGGACCTGTTATTCAACAAAGCAGTGAACAAGCACTCAAAAATGGTATGACTGTAAAATTGTTATTCGAACAATTAAAAAACATCCGGCAAAAAGTAAACATACCTCTGGTATTGATGGGCTACATTAACCCTGTGATGCAATACGGAATAGAAAACTTTTGCAAAGATGCAGCTGAAATTGGTATTGATGCTATGATTTTGCCTGATTTACCGGTTGAAATGTATCTAAAAGAGTACAAATCAGTTTTTAAACAATACAATCTGCACTACATCCCATTAATACCGCCGCAAACCAGCAATGAACGAATAAAGATGATTGATGAAGCGTGCTCTGGATTTATTTATTTGGTCTCTTCATCTTCTACCACTGGAACAAAAACCGCACAAGGCAGTGTTTTAGAAGAATTTGCAACAAAAATCAACAAACTTCAACTAAAAAACCCACAATTAATTGGATTTGGAATTAAAGACAAAGAAAGTTTTGAAAATGTGTGTAAATATGCCAGCGGAGGCATTATCGGAACAGCTTTTATTCAAACTCTAGCAAAAAAAGGAAATATGGTAGAAAATATCCATGAATTTATTAAATCTCTAAAGTAATAATTACAAGAGACACATGGAGAACCATAGAGATCTACAGAGAAAAGCTTTGTGTATCTCTGTGCAAGCTCTGCGAGACTCTGTGAAATAAAATAGCTATGATTATTCAACTAAAAAAAGAGATACAGCAACAAGAAAAGGACAACTTAATAGAAGCTGTTTTAAAAATAAACTACAAACCGGCCGAAGTAAAAACCCAGTTTGGCAATTATCTGGTCTGCACAGGCAAAAAAGAGTTCGACATTCGCCAGATTGGTTATATGCCAGGTGTTTGTGATGTTCACCGGGTTAGCTCTCAATACAAGCTGGTTTCAAGGCAATGGAAAGTTGACACAACGGTAATTGACCTTGGTGATGATGTTGAAATAAAGCGTGATGAATTGGCCATGTTAGCCGGTCCTTGTTCAATTGAAGGCATTGAAAACGCAGAAAAAACCATTGAACATTTGGTGAAAAATGACATTAAAATCATGCGAACAATGGTATTTAAGCCACGTAGTTCCCCCTACTCGTTTCGTGGAATTGGTATTGAAGGCTTAAAAGAGGTAGCTGCACTTTGCAAAGCAAACGGAATAAAAATTATTTCAGAAGTGATGCAGGTTTCGCAAATAAAAGAAATGGTTGATTATGTTGACATTTTTCAAGTAGGTGCCCGCAATACCCAGAATTTCAACCTATTAGATGCTCTTGGCGAAGTTGATAAACCAGTTTTGTTAAAACGTGGAATTTCGGGAACCATTGAAGAGTTACTACAATCGGCTGAGTACATTTTCTCTAACGGAAATGAAAAAATAATCCTTTGCGAGCGAGGTATCAGGACTTTTGAAAAAGCGTACAGAAACACTTTTGATTTAAACGCAATTCCTATATTAAAAGAAAAATCGCATTTGCCAGTAGTTGCCGATCCTTCGCATGCTATTGGTATTAGGATGTACGTTACACAAATGGCTTTAGCCTCAGTAATGGCTGGTGCCGATGGTATTTTACTGGAAGTGCATGAAAAGCCCGAAAAAGCATTTTCGGATGGTCAGCAAACTTTGCATTTTAAAGAAGCCGAGAAATTATATAAAAGCTTAAAGCAAACTGCAGAGCTCAGAAGGAGCATCAAATATTCAATGACAACAGAGTAATTCTGCTTAAAATTAAAAAATAAGCCGAAAAACCAGAGAAGAGACGATTTCCACCAAATTAAGGTCTAAAATTTGCACATTGATATACTTTTTTCATAAAAACTGTGTTATAGTAGGTAAACCAAACATGCACTTTTAATAAAAAAAAATATTTGCATCATTAAGTGAAAAAACATACTAAACTGTGAGACTACTTCTAGGCATATTATTAATTTTCATTGGTTATTCAGCAATTGGTCAGTATAAACAACAACAGCAGAAAAACCTGCCCGAATACGATTTTAAACGTTTGCATTTTGGATTTACCGTAGGTACCAATGTTATGGATTTTAGTATTGTTAAGGCAGACAACTTCTTTAGCACATCTGAGTTCAACCAGGTCTATGCTATTCAAAATCAAAGCAATGTAGGTTTTATGCTTGGGCCGGTTTCAAACCTCCGTTTAGGCGAATATTGGGATTTAAGGCTGCTTATTAACTTATCATTTGGACAGAGAAACCTTAATTATTGGCTCGTAGAAGACACTACAGCAGCTAATCCGGTCATAACCAAACACCAAATGAAAATCCCGTCCACTTACCTTGAGTTTCCATTGCTTATTAAGTACAAGGCTATGAGGTTAAACAACTATAGGCCCTATTTGATTGCAGGAATAAACCCTAAGGTTGACCTGGCAGCACAAAAAAAAATCAAACAGGAGGAAATGCCAAAAATCAGGTTAAATAATTTAGATGTTGCATGGGAAGTTGGCGCAGGCATTGACTTTTACCTCCCCTACTTTAAGTTTTCTACTGAACTAAAATACAGTGGAGGAATGATGAACATGGTGGTGCCTGATGGAACGCAATATACCGGAGCCATTAAAAAAATGAATTCAAATATCTGGACAATATCTTTCCATTTTGAATAGCTCGCCTGGTGAAGATAAAAGAGCTTGCAATAGAGGTTAGGGAACATATTCGAGCAGATTTTCACCCTTTAGCCTATTCTGCTGTACTTTTACTTGCTGTAATTTTAATCAGCATCAACTACACCATTGACTTTGAAAGAAAAATTATCCGCTCGTTATATGATACTCCACTAGGTTTCCCCGCTTATATTGGCTACTATTTGACACCCTATTTTCTGGGTATATTTTTAGTTTTTTCCTTAAAAAAGCAAAAAGAAAAGCTGAAAAACACCCAAGTTTGGGTAAAAGCCTTTCTATTTGTTGCCATTATTGGTAGCTTTTCGGTATGGGCACCGCACAATAAAATTGCAGCCTATTTTGGTGAAAATTTTGTTGAAATCAATTACTTAAAATTGTTGCTGGCCAATCTGAAAAAAGTAGTTCCTTATGCTATTACACTTTATATAGTTTATTTAATTTTTGACAGAAAAAGCAAAAACTTTTATGGTTTCAGCAAAACATCCCAAAGCTACAAACCCTTTATTTTCATGCTTCTACTGGTTTTACCATTGGTTATGGCAGCTTCTTTTCTCCCTGATTTTCAATCCTATTACCCTCGATTCAAATTTTGGGAGAATTTTACAGCGTTTGGACTTAGCAGGTTTGAAATGAACCTTATTTTTCTGCTATGTTATGCCATGGATTTTATCAGCGTTGAACTAATGTTTAGGGGCGCCCTGATAATTGGAATGGTAAAACTACTTGGGCGCGAAGCAGTTCTACCAATGGCACTGGTTTACATGGTGTTTCATTTTGGAAAACCAATTGGCGAAACCATTAGTTCATTCTTTGGTGGATACATTCTGGGAGTTCTATCATACAACCATAAAAGTATAAAAGGCGGTATAGTTGTACACATCGGTTTGGCCTGGATGATGGAAATTGCTGCTATTTTGCAACATGTGCGCCTATCTAATTAATCAGTAAAGTAATTATTCCCTTCTTTTTAGCATCTTTGCAGTCAAATAAATAACTATGCAAAAAAATGTACGATTGGTCCTTTCACCTGAACAAGCAGCCAACACTGAAGACCATAAAAAACTGATAGCCAACGAGCTAAATATTGATACCGAAAAAATCACCTTTTTTTCTCCGTTAAAAAAATCAATTGATGCACGATCAAGAAACGTAAAAATAATCATAGAATTTGAAGCCTGGTTGGATGAACAAAAACCAGAAAAAGAAGAATTTAAGCCTGATTATCAAAATGTTACTAATAAAAACGAAATAGTAATTATTGGTGCAGGTCCGGCAGGCCTTTTTGCCGCCTTGCGCTTAATTGAAAGAGGCTTAAAACCGGTTATTTTAGAACGTGGCAAAGAAATTCGCGGCAGAAGAAGAGATATTGCTGATATCAATCGCAAACATATTGTTAATCCCGAATCAAACTATTGTTTTGGCGAAGGCGGGGCAGGTACTTTTTCAGATGGGAAACTCTATACCCGATCAAAAAAACGTGGTAACGTAAAACGAATACTTGAAGTTTTAAAATATCATGGAGCTGATGAAAAAATTGCATACGATGCTCATCCTCACATTGGTACAAACAAATTACCTGGTATTATTAAAAACATTCGCCAAACCATTTTAGATGCAGGTGGTGAAATCCATTTTGAAACCAAGTTGACAGATTTAATTATTCAGGACAACAGAATTTCTCAAATAATTACTTCAAAAGGAGATAAAATTGATACAAATGCAATAATTCTGGCAACGGGTCATTCAGCCAGAGATATTTATAAACTGTTGCATGAAAAAAATATTCTTTTGGAGCAAAAGCCCTTTGCTATGGGAGTAAGAGTAGAACATCCACAAGAGCTGATAGATTCCATCCAGTATCATTGTAAGGTCAGAAGTGAATTTTTACCAGCAGCAGCGTATAGCCTTGTTAATCAAGCCAATGACAGAGGGGTTTATTCATTTTGTATGTGCCCCGGAGGGTTTATTGTGCCTTCAGCAACAGAATCCGGACAGGTGGTGGTAAACGGTATGTCGCCTTCGAGCCGTAATTCAAAATATGCCAACTCGGGAATAGTGGTGGAAATAAGAAACGAAGACACCCTCGATTATAAAGAATTTGGCCCACTGGCAGGCATGATGTACCAGGAAAACCTGGAAAAAATGGCATTTCAAAACGGTGGACATGGCCAAGTGGCGCCTGCACAGCGATTGCACGACTTTGTTAACAAAAAAATATCTGGTACATTACCCAAAACATCCTATCACCCAGGAATTAACTCATCACCTATGCATTTTTGGTTGCCCGAAAATATTGGAAGCCGACTTAGGATAGGTTTTAAGCAATTTGGAAAAAAAATGCATGGCTATTTAACCAACGAAGCCGTAATTTTGGGTGTGGAATCAAGAAGCTCCTCTCCTGTTCGCATTCCACGCGATAAAGAAAAATTGCATCATACACAAATTACAAATCTTTACCCAGTTGGTGAAGGGGCTGGTTATGCAGGTGGAATAGTTTCTTCAGCTATGGATGGAGAGAATAGTGCGGAAATTATTTCAAAATTAGAACCTAGAAATTAGATAAGACTCCTAAGTTCCAATTTACTCGCTCTGCTCATGAGAAAAGTTCTAATACACTAATTTCTTTAAGTGGTGCAGCATAAATATTTTGCAACCATCTTTATTTATACTAAGCCAGCTTGGAATATTGTAAAATAGAATTTCATGATGGCTTTGTATATGCCGATCGACTGGCAGTTTTGTTTTGTGAGTTCACGACACAAAATAATTACTAACAGCGGTTCGGTATAAAGTTGAAATTTAAATTAATCTATAAATTATGAAAACAAACAGTAAGATACTATTAGTGAGCCTTTTATTATTTAATATTTTCACCTTCCAGGTTTTAAGTGCCCAATTTTTAAAGGGGAATGGAAATGTTACTGAATCAGAAAGAAATGTTTCAGGCATTTTGTCTGTTGAAGTAGAAGATGGAGTTGATCTTTATATCTCACAGGGAAATAAAGAAACTATTAAAATTGTAGCTGATCAAAACCTTCATCAATACATTAAAACTGAAACAGATGGAGATAATCTGCGGATCTACCTTTCAAAAATGGTGCGAAAAGCCAAAACACTTAAAGTTTATCTTTCTGTAAAAGACATAAAAGGAATTGGTGTGAGTGGTGGTAGTGATTTATATACTGAATCTACCTTAAAATCAAATACCCTTTCGGTAATTTGCAGTGGAGGTGGCGATGCTAAAATAGATGTTGATGTAAACAAACTAAAGTTCAAAGCATCAGGAGGTTCTGATGGCTACATCAAAGGATCAGCAAAAAACCTTCAGGCAAAAGCAACCGGAGGAAGTGACATACATGCATCTGATTTAGCAGCTGGCGACTGCCACATTGAGGTTACCGGTGGTTCAGATGCAAAAATTAATGTTAGTGGCGAACTATATGTAAAAGCAAGCGGTGGTAGCGATGTTTCATACAAAGGAAAACCTACGCATGTAGATGCCAACACATCAGGTGGCTCGGATTTAATGCACTCCAACTTTTAGACTTAACCAGCACGCAAGAATTTGCGTGCTATTTTTCACGCTTTAGTTTCTGTCTTCTAAACTCCGAAACAACAATCCCCGTTGCCACCCCAACATTTAGCGATTCGGCACCACTAAACTCATCTGCAAAAGAAGGGATGAATAGTCTTTTACTTACCAGCTGCTCTACACCAGCAGATATGCCTTGCCCCTCACTACCCATTACAATAATTCCATTGGCTGGCAAATCAGACTGATAAATTGAATCGCCATCCATAAATGTTCCAAAAACCTGATAATCAGAATGATTAATTAACTTATTTAGTTTTTCGGCTAAGTCCAAATAATGCACCTTAACCCCAAACAAGGCCCCCATTGTAGCCTGTACAACCTTGGGATTGTAAATATCAACACAATCATTTGAACACAAAATATTTTTAATTCCATACCAGTTTGCAATCCGTATAATTGTCCCCATGTTACCGGGATCCTGCACTCCGTCAAGGGCAATCGACAAATTGTTTACAATTTCGGCTTCATCAAAACTATATTTGGGGATCTCAACAAGGGCAATCAATTCCTGACTGGTTTTAAGAAAACTAATTTTACTTAATTCAGAAGCTTTGCAAAAAATGACTTCAGACTTATTATTTTCAAAATCATTTTGTGTAGTAATGATTGTTTTAATTACCGCATTGGTTTTTACAAGATCACTTACCATTTTTTGCCCTTCAGCAACAAATAGCCCATGTTTATCCCGGTATTTTTTTAGCTTTAGAGAATTTACAAGCTTTATCAATCCTTTACTTACCATCTATAATAATTTTGGTTAAAAATAAACAATTGAATAAACATAGAAAGGTTTTCAAACAAATTATTTATACTAAGCCAGTTTGAAATATTGTAAATTGAAATTTTAAAATGGCTTTTTATATGCCGAGCGCCTGGCAGTTTTATTTTGTGAATTTACAGAACAAAACAATTACTAACAGCGGTTCGGTATAAAATTAGCCCTTTTAAATCTTCATCCTACTGGTTTTAGCATACACTCTCTCAAAAAAAAGTTATAACTTTATTAAATTTGCAATTAATTAGATAGCAAGTTTTGAAAACCTGACAATTATCACAAATTGAGATTTTTTCTTACTTTTGTAGCCGATTTTACAATCTGGTTCGAGAAATATTGATAAGTAACTAAAAATCAAATATATCGAACAAAATATTAACTATTAATTAAAAATCATTATGGTATTAAAAGAAATTAAACCAGGAGTTGTTACCGGTGACGATGTTAAAAAATTATTTCAGATTGCCAAAGACAACGGATTTGCACTTCCTGCAGTAAATGTTGTAGGTTCGCATTCAATAAATGGAGTAATTGAAGCTGCTGCTGTTGCTAAATCACCAGTTATTGTTCAATTCTCAAACGGTGGAGCCCAGTTTTATGCAGGTAAAGGATTGAAAGACGGAGCTGTTATTGGTGCAATTTCAGGTGCCAAACATGTTCATGAAGTTGCTGAAGCATATGGTGTTCCGGTAATTTTACATACCGACCATGCTGCCAGGAAATTACTTCCATGGATTGACGCTCTTTTAGATGCCAGTGAAAAGCATTTTGAAGAAACAGGAAAACCATTGTTTAGCTCACATATGCTTGATCTATCTGAAGAAAGCCTTGATCAAAACCTTTCTACTTGTGAAGAATACTTGAAAAGAATGAGTAAAATTGGTATCACCCTTGAAATTGAATTAGGTGTTACTGGTGGCGAAGAAGATGGTGTTGATAATACTGATATTGACAGCTCTAAATTGTATACTCAACCCGAAGAAGTTGCTGAAGCATACGAAAGATTGAGCAAAATCAGCCCTAACTTTACAATTGCTGCTTCCTTTGGTAATGTTCATGGTGTTTACAAACCAGGTAATGTTAAATTAACTCCAATTATTCTAAAAAATTCGCAAGATTATATTAAAGAAAAATTTGGAACTGAAGACAAACCAGTAAATTTTGTATTCCACGGAGGTTCTGGATCAACCAGAGAAGAAATCCGCGAGGCCATTTCTTATGGTGTAATCAAAATGAATATTGATACAGATACTCAATGGGCATTCTGGGATGGTGTTCGTGAATTTGAAGCTAAAAACCATGACTATCTTCAAGGACAAATTGGTAATCCTGATGGCGATGACAAGCCAAACAAGAAATACTATGATCCACGAGTTTGGATACGCGAAGGTGAAAAGTCTCTTATTGAAAGACTTCAGGAAGCTTATGAAGACCTTAATGGATTAAACAAAAACTAAAGGTTTCATCCAATATATAAATAGTTTTACCATTAGTTATGCTTTCTGGTAAAACTATTTTTTTTATGTTTGCATTGACAATAACTATAACCTTACATCTAAACACTAAATTAGTGACACAAAATAGCCATTTCTAAATAATCATAGAGCCATTAGTTTCTCAAGGATTATTTTGGCCAATTTTAACGTTCTAATTTCCTATTTCGTGTAAAATAACTAACTAATTAAAAAAAAATGGGCTGGTTTAACAGGTTGAAAAAAGGCATACACACAGAAACAAAGGATAAAAAACCAACTAAAGAAGGACTTTGGTACAAATGTCAGGAATGTAAAAAAATTGTTCCAATGGAAGATCACATTAAAAATATTAATGTTTGTGAATGTGGATACCATGATAGAATATCGTCCTCAAAATACTTCGAGATAATCTTTGATAACAATGAATATACTGAGATAAATGCAAATCTCAGGTCAGCAGATCCTTTAAATTTTGAAGATAGGAAAAAATATACCGAAAGGCTTGAAGCAATGGAAAAGAAAACAGGCCTTAAAGATGCGATTACCACAGTTTATGGCAAAGTAGATGGGCAAAACTTAATGATTGCATCAATGAACTTTGAATTCATTGGAGGTTCAATGGGCTCTGTAGTCGGCGAAAAAATTGCCCGGGCAATTGATTTTTGTATAGAAAAAGGTTTTCCACTGATGATTATTTCAAAATCAGGTGGAGCCAGAATGATGGAGGCTGCCTATTCACTTATGCAAATGGCCAAAACTTCGGCAAAGCTCAACCAGCTTTCCAACGCAAAACTACCTTTTATTTCTTTGTTATTAGATCCTACCACAGGGGGGGTAACAGCCTCCTATGCAATGCTGGGCGACATTAATATTGCCGAACCAGGCGCTTTGATTGGATTTGCTGGCCCTAGGGTGATCCGCGAAACCATTGGTCGAGATTTACCAGAGGGTTTCCAGCGTGCAGAATTTTTGTTAGAACATGGTTTTCTGGATTATATTGTTGAACGAAAAAAATTAAAAGAAACTTTATCACAGCAATTAAGGTTGTTTGCAAATTAGAGTCAACCAACATTCAAATTATTTTCTTATGCTAAAAATCATAAATCTCTCACTTGTTATTTTGGCCATAACAACCAATTTGTTTTCAACCCCACAGGATACCATAAAAACACATGCTTCATCTGAACCTTTTAATGGAAAAGAACTTCAGCTTGAAATAAAACTCTCAAACAAAAGTTTAAAAATACAAGATGGATATGCCAAAGTTATTGTAAAAGGGGGGCAGGCACCATATACCTACAAATGGTCGAATGAAAACACTCCATTAACCAGTTTTGAGTCAGAAGGATTAACCGAAGGTAGTAAATACACTGTTATTGTTACTGACAAAAATGGCAATGAAAAAAAATTGGCCTTTAAAGTTCCTGCTAAATCTGCAGATGAGAAGATTAATGCTTTTTTTGTTCCAGTTGTAAATTTCATGGCAGAATTTATTATGGCCGACGTATTTGCAGCATTAAATCTGTATGATCCAGTAATTTATGATGATAATGGAAAGCCAAGACTAAAACCAAATGGCGATCCACATAAAATGAGCATCCCCTTTGTTGTTGTTTGGTTAGTTATGGGTGCATTGTTTTTCACTATCAAAATGAAATTCATCAACTTTAGAGCATTTAAACATGCCTTTCACCTAATATCAGGTAAATACGACAACCCTGACCACAAAGGTGAAGTAACTCATTTTCAGGCACTTTCAACAGCACTCTCAGCAACTGTTGGTTTGGGAAATATTGCTGGTGTGGCCATTGCCATAACCATTGGAGGACCAGGTGCAACCTTTTGGATGATAGTTGCCGGATTATTGGGAATGGCTTCGAAGTTTACCGAAGTTACCCTGGGTGTGAAATACCGAAATATTGATAAAAATGGGGTTGTATCGGGTGGGCCAATGTTCTATTTAAGCAAAGCTTTCAAAAAACGTAATATGGGGGGCTTTGGAAAAGTATTAGCCGCAATCTTTGCTGTTCTGGTGATTGGCGGCTCAATTGGTGGAGGAAATATGTTCCAGTCAAACCAGGCCTTTGCCCAGTTATCATCAGAAATACCTATGATAAAGCCATATGGTGCTTATTTTGGTGTAATTCTCGCTATTCTTGTTGGAATTGTTATAATAGGTGGTATTAAAAGTATAGCCAGGGTAACAGAAAAAATTGTCCCAATTATGGCAGTTACCTATGTTGGAACAGCCTTAGTAATAATAATAATGCATATCGATCATACAGGAAATGCATTTGCCATGATATTTGAAGGTGCATTTGCTCCCGACGCATTAAAGGGAGGCGTTGTTGGTGTGCTAATTGTGGGTTTTCAAAGAGCTTCTTTCTCCAATGAAGCAGGTGTTGGTTCTGCATCCATTGCTCACTCTGCTGTAAAAACAGAAGAACCTGTAAGTGAGGGCGTTGTAGCATTACTTGAGCCATTTATTGATACGGTAGTAATATGCACCATGACCGCCCTGGTCATTATTTTCTCCGATTACTACGATCCAACAGTTGCCGCAGGCCTAAATGGTACCGAGCTTACCTCTAAAGCTTTTGCATCTGTTTTTTCATGGTTCCCAAAGTTGCTTACAATTGCAATTTTCTTATTTGCCTTTTCAACCATGATATCATGGTCTTATTATGGGCTAAATGGCTTTAAATATTTGTTTGGCCGTTTCTTTAAAAAAGAAAATACGATAAAAACAGTCTACTTTGTAATATTTCTTATTTTCATCATTGTCGGTTCATCATCAAGTTTAGGTGCAGTGCTGGATTTTTCGGATATGGCAATTTTAACAATGGCCTTTCCAAATATTTTAGGATTACTAATATTATCCGGAGAAGTAAGAAAGGATATGAAATCATACTTTTCCAGAATTAAATCAGGTGATATTAAGAGGTACAAGTAGTAGTTATTCAGACTAATTGCTGCCTAAAAGCAATAAAGGTTAACCATGAGCGAACAATTTAAAGACTTCTTTTATTTTTCAAGAGGCGAAAAAAACGGAATTATTGTTCTTCTGGCCCTTCTGGTAATTTTGATTGCCTACCCCTATATTGCAGAAACAGTAAGCGATAGCAAACCATCAATCAACAAAGAGTTAAAAAAAGAACTCGAACTTTTTACACAATCATTGCAAAAAACAGAAAAGCCATCCAATAATAATCGACTAAACCAGTACATAATAGAAAGGTACGATAGTCTAAAACTCTTTCATTTTAATCCCAATACCACAAGTAAAGAGAGCTACAAAAAACTTGGGTTAACAGAAAAACAAATTAAAACTATTAATAATTATCTTTCAAAAGGTGGGAAATTTTATGTTAAAAATGACTTCAGAAAAATATACGGCATAAGGCACCAACAATATCAGATATTGAAGCCATATATTTTGCTGCCTGATAAGGAGTATTATAACTACAGAAAAAAAGAACTGGCAATTAATGAAAAAGTTCTTGGTGCAGATTCATTATTTGTTTTCGACCCGAATGATGCCTCACCTAAAGAGTTAAAAAAGCTGGGTTTTTCTGACAAACAAGCTACAATCATAAAAAACTATCTAAATAAGGGAGGGAGCTTTCAATCAAAAGAAGACTTAAAAAAAATCTATGGGATATCGATTGAGCAATATGATAAATTAGAACCCTATATTTTTATAAAAAGTCATGAAAATGAAATTACACCTAAAGTAAAAAAAGAAATAGTAGAATTGAATTCAGCAACAATATCCCAGTTAACTGCAATAAAAGGAATTGGAGAATATTCTGCTAAAGCAATAATTAGATACAGAGAGAGAATAGGAGGATTTGTACATTTAAACCAGTTGTTAGAAATTAAATCAATCAGCAACGATCGTTTAAATGGTTTTAAAGACCAACTTAAAATCACCCCTTCTAAAATAAAAAAAATAAGCCTTAACTTTTCCGAAGTGGAAGATTTTGTTGCCCACCCTTACCTAAACTACCAACAAGCAATAGAAATTGTTAAATTCAGGAGCAAAAATGGCCCCTACCAAAATATAAAGCAGTTACTTGATAACAAAATTCTTTTAAAGGGTAGCTACGGAAAAATAAAACCTTACCTGAACCTTAATTAACACACTTGCAAGAGCAAAATAAACAATTCACAAACAGTACATTGAAGCAACAAATAAAAATCAGACCAAAAATAATTTGATATTATCAATCATAATATCTACTTTTGCAAGCCATAAAAATTGAATAATTAACAGATAAATAAATAAAGACATGATAATTGTTCCTATTAAAGAAGGTGACAACATTGAAAGAGCACTGAAGAAATTCAAAAGAAAATTTGAAAAAACTGGTGTAATTAGAGAGCTTCGTGAAAGACAAGCTTACAAAAAGCCTTCAGTAAAGAAAAGAGAGATTCATCAAAAAGCAGTCTACATTCAGCAACTGCAGCAGGAATCAGATCAAGCTTAAAATTTGCTCAAAAAATATTGCTTTTTACAGAGTAATTTTATACTTTTAGTGGTATAAGATTACTCTGTAGTTTTATTTTTAAATGCGCCACCTGGTTGATATTCAGGTCTTAAGTTTGTTTCAGATTGCACTATATGCACAAAGAATCGTTTTTTAAATACCTAAAATACGAAAAAAGATACTCTACCCACACTTTGCGTGCATATAAAGATGACCTAAATCAATTTGAAACATATCAAAAAAAATTTACTCCTGATTTCATTTTCGTAAAAGACATTCACCACCAATTGATCCGCAACTGGATTGTTGAACTTAAAAATAATGGTTGTTCCTCAAAAACCATAACCAGGAAAATTTCTAGTCTTAAAAAATATTGCAAGTACCTGCTTAGTAGTAATTTGCTAGAAAAAAATCCATTTGATAAGATCACCACACCTAGAATTAAAAAAAAATTACCTACATTTATAAATGCTAATGAAATTAGTAAAATTGATGAAGTAGTTGATTTTGAGAATAATTTAAACGGTAAAAGAGACTTGCTTGTACTAGAAATATTATATTGTACAGGAATCAGGTTATCAGAATTGGTAAACTTACGAGAGACAGACATTGAATTAGAGATTGGTACAATAAAAGTGCATGGAAAGAGAAATAAAGAAAGAATTATTCCTTTCCCTGCCAGTCTGAAACCAGTTATTCTGGAGTATATGAAGGAAAAATCTTTAAACAGCATTGACATACCTTATTTAATAGCCACCAATAAAGGTGAAAGAGCCTATCCCAAATTAATATACAGAATAGTAAAAAAATACCTAAGCTTGCTTACTACTAATGAAAAAAAGAGTCCACATGTACTGCGGCACACATTTGCCACACACTTACTAAATAACGGAGCAGATTTAAACGCAGTAAAAGAACTCTTAGGACACGCAAATTTGTCGGCAACACAAATATACACTCACAACACATTTAAAAAATTAAATCGAGTTTATAAACAAGCCCATCCAAGGGCATAAAATTAGAGGAGGTACTTATATGAACATCTCAATTAAGTCAATACATTTTTCAGCAGACAGGAAGTTAGAAGAGTTAATCCAAAGTAAAATAAACAAGTTGGCACAGTTCCACGATTCAATAATTGGAGCAAATGTATACCTAAGATTAGAAAAAAATCAGGATTTAGAGAATAAAATTACAGAAATAAAACTAGATATACCCGGAACAGAACTATTTGCAAAAAAGCAAAGCAACTCCTTTGAAAAGTCGACAGATTCAACAGTTGAAGCACTTCGCAGACAATTAAAAAAGTTTAAGGAAAAGCAAAGACAATAAAATTTAAAAAAAAAAGTATAAATATTTTTGGGATATTGTCAAAATATCCTACATTTGCAAACCGATTTTCAAAGGCAATTCTTTGAAAAAGGTTCTTAAACAATGTGTTGCCGATGTAGCTCAGTTGGTCAGAGCAGCTGATTTGTAATCAGCCGGTCGGCGGTTCGAATCCGTCCATCGGCTCTATAAAGGTAAACGTTGTGTGTGTGGTCTGGGGGGATTCCAGAGCGGTCAAATGGGGCAGACTGTAAATCTGTTGGCTAAGCCTTCGGAGGTTCGAATCCTCCTCCCCCCACCAAAAATTTTAGAAGCGGGAATAGCTCAGTTGGTAGAGCGTCAGCCTTCCAAGCTGAAGGTCGCGGGTTCGAGCCTCGTTTCCCGCTCTACTTTTTTGGCCGATGTAGCTCAGGGGTAGAGCGTTTCCTTGGTAAGGAAGAGGTCATGGGTTCAAATCCCATCATTGGCTCAGTAACAGGAAATTTTAGGAAACGGATATTTCTTTAACACTTAAGTAAACTACAAATATTTTAGAAATCATGGCTAAGGAAAAATTTGACAGGTCGAAACCTCACGTTAATATCGGTACCATTGGTCACGTTGACCACGGTAAAACTACCCTTACAGCTGCTATTACAACTGTGTTAGCAAAAAAAGGGTTGAGTGAAATTAAATCTTTCGATTCTATTGATAATGCTCCAGAAGAAAAAGAAAGGGGTATTACTATTAACACTGCTCACGTTGAATACTCAACTGAAAATCGTCACTATGCACACGTTGACTGTCCAGGTCACGCCGACTATGTTAAGAACATGGTAACTGGTGCTGCTCAAATGGACGGAGCTATCATAGTTGTTGCTGGTACTGATGGCCCAATGCCTCAAACCAGAGAACACATCCTTTTAGCAAGACAGGTTAACGTTCCTAAATTGGTGGTTTTTATCAACAAAGTTGACATGGTTGATGATGAAGAACTTTTAGAGTTAGTTGAAATGGAAGTAAGAGAACTTCTTGATTTCTACGAGTTTGAAGGTGATGATACTCCTGTTATTTTAGGTTCTGCATTAGGTGCTTTAAACGGAGAAGAGAAATGGGAAGATAAAGTAATGGAACTAATGGCCGCTGTTGATTCATGGATTCCACTTCCTCCTCGCGACGTTGAAAAAGACTTCTTAATGCCTGTTGAAGATGTATTCTCTATTACAGGTAGAGGTACTGTTGCAACTGGTAGAATTGAAACAGGAACTATTCACACTGGCGACCCAGTTCAGATTATCGGTCTTGGTGCTGATAAAATGAAGTCGGTTGTAACAGGAGTTGAAATGTTTAGAAAAATTCTTGATGACGGACAAGCTGGTGATAATGTAGGTCTACTATTAAGAGGAGTTGATAAAGAAGCTATTAAAAGAGGTATGGTTATTTGCAAACCAGAATCGGTTAATCCACATACTAAATTTAAAGCAGAGATTTATGTATTGAAAAAAGATGAAGGTGGTCGTCACACTCCATTCCATAATAAATACAGACCTCAATTCTATCTAAGAACTCTTGACGTAACTGGAGAGATTGTACTTCCAGAAGGTGTTGAAATGGTTATGCCAGGTGACAACATTACAATTGAAGTAAATTTGATTTACCCAGTTGCAATGACTCAAGGTTTACGTTTCGCTATCCGTGAAGGTGGTAGAACAGTAGGAGCAGGTCAGGTAACCGAAATCCTCGAATAAGAAGGTAAATTATTGAAATATAATAAATAGGGATTCGGTAGTATTATTATATATTATCGAATCTACTTTTAATATAAGGCCATACGGGTGTAGCTCAGTTGGTAGAGCACTGGTCTCCAAAACCAGGTGTCGGGCGTTCGAGTCGCTCCTCCCGTGCAAATATTTATTAGGTATGAAACTGAAAGCTTATTTTGCTGAATCATATAAAGAGTTGACACAAAAAGTAACGTGGCCAACATGGCAAGAATTACAAAGCAGTGCTATTGTTGTAATGATAGCATCTTTAATTATTGCGATATTGATTTATTTGATGGACGCATCTTTTAGCCAGATAATGAAAGTGATTTACAATTTGTTCTAATCAACAAAAGATGGCTGAAATTAATAGAAAATGGTACGTGGTAAGAGCTATTGGCGGGAAAGAAAAGAAGGTAAAAGAGTCAATTGAAAGCGAAATAGCCAGTTTAAACCTACAGGATTATGTTAGTCAGGTATTAATTCCGGCTGAAAAAGTATACCAAATCCGTAATGGTAAAAAAATCAGCAAAGAAAGGAATCTATACCCAGGTTATGTACTCGTTGAAGCCTGCCTCGAAGGTGAAATTGCTCATATTCTTAAGAATATTACCAATGTCATAGGCTTTTTAGGTGCTGAAAAAGGTGGAGAACCAGTTCCTTTACAGCAAAATGAAGTTAACCGTATTTTAGGAAAGGTTGACGAATTAGCTGAAAGTGAAGAAGAATTGAATGCACCTTATTTCGTAGGAGAGTCAGTAAAAGTTATCGACGGTCCTTTTAATGGATTTAACGGAATTATTGACGAAGTAAATAATGAAAAGAAAAAGCTTAAAGTAATGGTTAAAATTTTCGGAAGAAAAACCCCTCTTGAACTAGGCTTTTTACAAGTATCAAAAGAATAAAAATCTAATTATAAATCCATGATAGTTACGAATATGATTTATAATTAATGCTTCCTATATAACTATCAGATAAACTTGAAAATTACGTAAAAAATGGCAAAAGAAGTTGCAGGTTTAATTAAGTTACAAATTAAAGGTGGTGCTGCAAATCCTTCTCCACCAGTAGGACCGGCTTTGGGTGCTAAGGGTGTTAATATCATGGAGTTCTGTAAGCAATTTAATGCAAGAACTCAGGATAGAGC
>JBNKJW010000040.1:0-8023 GCA_050291445.1 Bacteroidales bacterium
TATTAGATTTGATTAATTTTTGCATAAATCACACCAATTTTTCTAGAACTATCCCGATAGTCCTTCAAAAATTTGTTGCAATTTCTGCTAAAAATTAATTCAAACTGTGTGAATATTTTTAATCGAACTCAGGTTAATATACTAAGTTCCATTTTCGAATTTCTATTTGTATTCAATTACCCGAAGGGTATCTAAATTCAGCCTCACTTTTAACCATTTTTCAAGCGTCTCTTTTTGTTTGTTACGTTCAGCTTTCCAGGCATAGCCATTCCACTGCACCAGAAAACTAAAAATAGTATCTATTTCATTATCAGCATTCGCTTCAATGGTTTTTCCGTAGCCAAATTTGGTAATTTTCGGAAAGTGTATGATGACTTCTTTGGTAATGTTTTGCAGAGGAATAGTATCTTTTTTTAACTCGACTAATTGGTCTTCGAGAAATTTTATTTGCTGATCTTTTGAATAGATAATTTCTTCATTCTTTTTGTAGATATCTTCAATAATTCCAATCCTTACTTCTTTGCTTAAGTTTTTTTCAAGGTAATTCATTTGCGATAGGAGAGAATCGGAATCATCTGTTCCCTGATGTACACGCAATATCGTTTTATCAGTCACACTAAAAATTTTGCTAAACGAACCACCATCATTGGTTAAGCCATAATCCTTTAATTTTTCGTTTAAATAGCCTATTTTATTTTTTTCTAGAGGATCCCCAATTAGGTATACATCCAAAAGGGATAATGTATCACTGTAAAATGCTTTTTGATTAATAACTTCTGCATTATCAAATTTAAAGTTGTCATCCGAAAAGTCTTTTACCATTGCTCGAAATCTGGATTCTTTTAAAACTTCAGTAAAAATTTTTGCACTTGGCAGAATTATTATGATAATAAAAATCACCATGTACCGCTTCATTTTTTTTTCGCGTTGTGGATCTACAAAACTTTTCTTTGGAAAGTGCAGGTATTTTACAACAAAGTAGGTAGACAAACTAATGAACACAGAATTGATAAAAAACAAATAAATTGCGCCTAAAAAGAACGACATTTGCATGGTTGCTAAACCATATCCGGCAGTACACAAAGGAGGCATTAGTGCTGTGGCAATTGCTACCCCCGGAACCACATTACTTTTTTCACGTCGTGAACCTGCCACAATGCCTGCTAAACCCCCAAAAATGGCTATTAAAACATCTAAAATGGTGGGTTTAGTTCGGGCAATTAATTCTGGCGAAGCTTCCTTTAAAGGGCTGATTAAGAAGTAGATAACCGAAGTTATAAGGCTTATTATAATAGCAATTCCAAAGTTTTTAAGCGCACGTAAAAGTTTTTCCCAGTCGTTGGTTCCTACAGCCAATCCAATAGCCAAAATAGGACCCATTAACGGGGAAATTAACATGGCTCCAATTACTACAGGTATTGAGCTTACATTTAATCCAATGGAGGCAATAAAAATGGATGCAATTAAAATCCAAACTGTGGGCCCCCTAAAAATCATATCTTTTCGGATGCTTTCAATAGTGCCTTCAATGTCGGTTCCTTCTTTTATCGACATTATTTCTTGCAGAAAATCTTTTGCAGATTTAATAAAGCTTGAAAAGTTATAGGCTAAAATCCTTCTTTTTATTTGCTGCTTCTTATCAGGATCATCAGTTCGTTTAGTAGGTTCCATAGCTTAAGATAAAAGTGTAAAAATAAAAGTTGATACAAGATAAATCATAAAAGTTGAATGTCAAAAGTCTGGCAATAAATATGTTGCTTTCCATTGCGTTATTTAAATGCGGCTATTCCGGTAATATCCATTCCTGTAATCAGCAAATGAATATCGTGTGTGCCTTCGTAGGTAATAACTGATTCCAGGTTCATCATGTGTCGCATAATTGGATAATCACCAGTGATACCCATAGCACCTAAAATTTGCCTTGTTTCACGTGAAACATTTAATGCCATTTCAACATTGTTACGTTTTGCCATTGATATTTGCGAAGGGCTTGCCTGGTTGTTGTTTTTAAGCGTCCCTAAACGCCAAACAAGAAGTTGAGCTTTGGTTATTTCTGTAAGTATTTCAGCCAGCTTTTTTTGTTGTAGTTGAAATGAGGCTATTGAAACTCCAAATTGTTTCCTTTCCAAAGCATAAGTTAAAGCAGTAGTGTAACAATCAATGGCAGAACCTATTGAGCCCCAGGCAATTCCATAGCGTGCGGAATTAAGGCACATCATGGGCCCTTTTAAGCCTTGTATACCCGGTAAAATGTTTTTTTCCGGTATAATGATATTATCAAACACTAATTCGCCCGTTAGAGAGGCCCTAAGTGACCATTTTTTTGATATTTCGGGTGCCGAAAAGCCCTCCATGTTCTTTTCAACAATAATTCCGCGTACTTTTTCATCATCATCTTTTGCCCAAACCACTGCAATATCGGCAATAGGAGAGTTGGTTATCCACATTTTTGAGCCATTTAGGATGTATTTTCCATTTTTTTTGCTCAGTTTTGTTTCCATACCTCCAGGATCGGAACCATGATTAGGTTCTGTAAGGCCAAAACACCCAATCATTTCGCCAGTTGCTAATTGAGGTAAATATTTAAGTTTTTGTTCTTCGCTTCCAAACGTATAAATTGGGAACATAACCAGTGAACTTTGAACTGATGCTGAGGAACGTACAGACGAATCACCTGCTTCCAGCTCCTGCATAATTAAACCATACGAGATTTGATCCAATCCTGCACCACCATATTTTTCAGGAATAAAAGGCCCCAGTAAGCCTAGTTGGCCCATTTCTTTCATTAAGTGATCTGGATATTTGTGGTTTTGAGCGTAATCATCGATTATTGGTTTTACGTTTTTATTTACCCAGTCTCGTACCGAATTGCGGATAAGTTTTTGGTCGTCTGTTAGCAGATCGTCAATTTTGTAGTAGTCCACGTTTGTCATAATTTTTTCATTAGTCAGTGGTCAATTGTCATGTTGTAAAAAAGACTAATGTCTATTGACCAATAAAGCAAATTTACCTTTTTTCAACTATTTTGTAATTATTTTGTCTGTAAACGCGCAAAAATTTCTGATTATCAATTTCTTTTATCAAATTTGAACTCTCTGAAACGTCCAATAAATGATGAACATTTATTATTGTTTCAACAAAAGATTATTATTTGTTGGTAAGTTACACGATACCAATTAGATAGTTACAGATTACGAGTAAAATGTTAATTTTTTTTAGGTTGTGTATTGAAAATGAATTATTTAACCCAAACCCAACAGCCTGTTCGCCCTATTGATTCAACCTCGTTTGTTTATACAAATGCAGAAGAGTTTGTACCCCTTACCGATTATTTCCTAAATTTCAAGTATTTAGATTCAAAGCATTTACAAAAAAATCCTGGCTCTTCAGGAAAACTCTCTGCTGAAATTCTCACTGAAAATACAGCTGAAAAATCTAATATCACCTTGCAATATACCGATTGGGTGTTATTTATTCTGCTTGGATTGTTTGCTTTGGTCGCATTTGTGCGAATTACAGGTAAAAATTATTTGCATAGAGTTTTTACCTCTGTTGTAAATTATTCGTATTCCAATTCATTTTTCAAAGAAAAAAATCTTGCTTATACGCTGAATAACAATCTGTTAATGATTGTTTTCTTCTTTTCTTCTGCACTATTTTTAAACGTATTGGTCGATTACTTTAACTTTACCGAAGTAGTTCAGGACAAATGGCAGCAATTCTTTTTATACACCTTGTTTATTTTACTTTTAGTAACAGTTTATAGACTTGTTTACCGTTTATTGGGGTTAATTATAGGATATTATGCCGAAGTTTCAGAATATTTATTCTTTTTTGGTAACGCGCTAAAAATATTGGGGATTGCCTATGTTATTTTAATATTTGGTTCATTTTTCTCAACAGGGACAGGCAAAACAATTTTTGTTTATTCAACCCTTATTTTGACAATTTTGATGTTTTTTGTCAAATTTTATAGAATATTAATAATATTTTTCAGGAATCGATTTCCATTATTTTATATGATTTTGTACTTTTGTGCCCTTGAAATTATACCTGTAATACTGCTAATGAAAATTTTTGCATTAATAGGACAAAATGAATTTACTTTTATCGACCTATTGGTTTAAAAGTTGTATTTAGAACTAAAACACAGTATCTCAGTTAATTCTACAGTATGAACCAAAACATTTCGGGCGTGAAAATAAAAAAAATTCTTGTATCACAACCAAAACCTGAAAGTAATCGATCACCATTCTTCGAACTTGCCAAAAAGAAAGATCTAACCATTGACTTCAGACCTTTTATACAGGTGGAAGGAGTTACTGCTAAGGAATTCAGGCAACAAAAAGTGAGTATTTTAGAGCACTCAGGGGTAATTTTTACCAGTAGAACGGCAGTTGATCATTATTTTAGGATAGCAAAAGAATTGAAATTAACGATTCCTGAAACCATGAAGTATTTTTGTATTAACGAGGCTACTGCATTTTATTTGCAGAAGTACATTGTTTACAGAAAGCGAAAAATCTTTTATGGAAAAGGGAAATTTGACGATTTGATTGATGTGCTTGTTAAGCACAAAGAGGAAAAATACCTGGTTCCTTTATCGGACATACATAAACAGGATATTCCGAGAAAATTACGAAAAAACAAGTTTAAATTTACAAAAGCAATTTTGTATAGAACTGTTAGTAGCGATTTATCTGATTTAGCTGATGTAAATTATGATATTTTAGTTTTTTATAGCCCATCAGGAATTAAGTCTTTATTGCACAATTTTCCTAATTTTGAGCAGAACGATACTAAAATTGCCTCTTTTGGTCAAAGCACTGCCAAGGCTGTTAAAGATGCTGGCTTAAGGCTTGATATTCAGGCTCCTATGCCAAAAGCACCTTCAATGACAATGGCACTTGAATCTTTTATTAACCAGCAAAATTGTTAAAACACTAACAAAAACTAATAAAGTAGAGAGGGGCTTGGCCCCTTTTTTTGTGCTTTGATTATTTTAAACCAAATTTGTTCTTTTAATAACCTCATGAACAATAGTTATCCAAAAATAGAAAAGCTTTGCAGTAAATACCTCATTGACAAAATGTTTAATGAGGGCAAATCGGTATATGAATTTCCGGTAAAAATTTTTTGGATACTAGAAAAACTACCTGCCGATGTACCGGTTCAATCGACTGTAACTGTATCAAAACGAAAATTTAAACGTGCAGTAAAGCGTAACCTTTTAAAACGGCGTATGCGCGAAGCTTTCCGAAACAATAAGCACGATTTGTATCAAAAGGCCAGCTCGTTAAACATACAAATTGCCTTAATGATAATTTATAATCATGGAAAAATTGTTCCTTACAAAATAATTGAGCCTGCTATCATTAATGCATTAAATAAGCTTATCAATCAATTGAATCAATTACCTCCCCAAACTCAATCTTAACCTTTATTTATCTATCCTAGTATTCAATGTGTTGATTATCAGTGTACTAATATCATTTACTCGTTCAAGTAACACTGAATACTGATTACCAAATACCAACTGAATCTGGAGCACGATCTTTATCTCAACCTCAATTTTATCCTAACCCTCCTAACAAAATGTCCTCAAATCTGGCTTTTAATTCACTACTCTTGTATTTCTTCTACATAAACAGATATAATTCCATTATTCAGAACCAAATCTAAAGTACTTCTTCCTTGTTTTTCAACTTTCTTGTAATTGTGCCATAAAATTTGATTTATTTTCAAATTTTATAGAAAAAAATACGGTATACATTTACTGGTTCATTTTATTAAAAAAAAGATTACAGTTTTTTCATGAAAAATCTATATTTTTCTTTTTTTTAGCATGATATTTGTTATATTTATCGCATGTAATTCTATGAAAATCAATAAACTATAGTAGTTGTATTTGATTTTTTTGGTACACAAACTAGTTGCTTTATTGTTTATATAATTGTTTATAATTAAGGATTACACCTAGTATTTAAAATTTGATTATCAATTAGATAAAATATATTGCTTTATGAAAAAGTTTACCTTTTTAAAAAGCTGGCGTTCAATTATACTTGCGGTTACAATTTCAGTATTTTCTGTTTTGTTTATTGCCTTTGACGATACAGATGATTTTGAGCTTGCAAAAAACATGGATATTTACCACACCTTAATGCGTGAGCTTAGGTTATTCTATGTTGATGATTTTGAAATTCCGGAAGCTTTTGAGCGCAGCATTGATGAAATGCTTGAATCGCTTGATCCATATACAGTTTATTACCCGGAATCGGAAATAGAAGATTATAGGTTTATGACAACTGGCCAATATGGTGGTATAGGTGCTTTAATGCGGTCAGAGAACAATCAAATTATTATTGAAGAAATTTATGAAAATTATCCGGCAGACAAAGCTGGTTTTAGGCCTGGCGATATTATTAAACGAGTTGGTGACAAGGAGGCAGATAGCAAAAACTATGATGACATCAGTGTTTTAATGAAAGGACCACCAGATACTGAAGTTGAAATGACAATTTACAGACCTACCGAAAAAAAAGAATACACAAAAACTTTAGTAAGAGAAAGAATACATGTTGAAAATGTTCCTTACTTTGGTATGTTGGAGGATAACACTGCCTACATTAAGTTAACAGGTTTTACGCAAACAGCCTATCAAGAAGTGAAAGAGGCTTTGATTTCGTTAAAACAAAAAAACGCCAATAAGGTTATTTTGGATTTAAGAAATAACCCTGGAGGGTTATTAATTGAAGCAGTTAAGATAGTTAGTTTATTTGTTCAGCCAGGAACGGGTGTTGTTAGCACCAAAGGAAAAGTAAAACAATGGAACCATAATTTTAAAACAACTAATGAGCCGATTGATACCGAAATTCCGGTTGTTGTTTTAGTAAGCAGAAATTCTGCTTCTGCTTCCGAAATTGTTTCGGGTGCTTTACAGGATTTAGATCGCGCAGTAATTATTGGCGAAAGAACTTACGGAAAAGGGCTTGTACAAACCACACGCGATTTAAGCTATAATGCCAAACTAAAAGTTACCACTGCAAAATATTATATTCCAAGTGGGCGCTGTATTCAGGCCTTGGATTATACACATCGCAATGCTGATGGTAGTGTGGGGTATGTTCCGGATTCGCTCATATCCGAATTTTCCACCTCAACTGGCAGGATTGTTTACGATGGTGGAGGTGTTACCCCCGATATAAAAATTGAGGAATCAGATATTAGTCCTATTGCTATGCATTTGTATACCAATATGATAATTTTTGATTTTGCTACGCAATACAGTGCTGGTAAGGAACAAATTGCCGATGCAGGCCTTTTTTCGTTAAGTGATGAGGAGTTTAACAATTTTATCGATTTTGCTGTATCGCGCAATATTTCTTTTAAAACCCAAACAGAAAAGAACCTGGATAAATTAATAGAAATTTCGAAAAAAGAAAAATATTACCAGAAAGTAAAAAATGAAATTACTGCCCTGCAACAAGGTTTGAAACACAATGTGCGAGAAGATATTTTATATTTTAAAGACGATATAAAAAGTATACTTGAAGCCGAGATTGTAAAAAGATTCTACTACAGAAAAGGGGCTATTCTTCATAGTCTTAAAAATGGCAGAGGCATTGAAACGGCGATAGAAATTATGAACAACAAAGATAAATATAACTCCCTACTGAAGCCCAAATAGACAATTATTATTGGCTTTCCTTAAAAGAGTGCTCGCTGGGTGCTCTTTTTTTGTTTGCTGGATGCTGGTTTCTGGTTTCTTGTTGCTAGTGTCATGTCAAAGCTAATTTGTCAGGTGACAACAACCTGACAAGTGCACCAGCCAGGTGTTGTCACCTGGCTAATTACCAGAAATATCAAATTTGACTTGACACTAGTGTCATGTCAAGCGTGAAGTTTTGGGTAAAGTGATTTTAATTTGATGCGGGCATCTTTTGTTGTAAACCTCCAATTTATTTTCGCATCTTTATTATTTCTCGCTTCACACCAAGCTGCAACTTCTTGTTTCACTTTC
>JBNKJW010000041.1:0-89010 GCA_050291445.1 Bacteroidales bacterium
ATGCAGAAAGAATAGCGGGCTATTTTGCATAAATCACACCAATTTTTCTAGAACTATCCCGATAGTCCTTCAAAAATTTGTTGCAATTTCTGCTAAAAATTAATTCAAACTGTGTGAATATTTTTAATCGAACTCAGGTTACTAAGTCAAATATCTATACTTTTACTTTGACTTGAGAAAATTGAGAACAAACAAATAATTGATTTTAAGTAGCTTAACTATTTTTAATAAGTAAAATGAAAATAAACCAGTCTGTCAGAATAAAATATACTTTTTGGATAATTATTTGTTCATTCCTTTTTACCTCTCACCTGGCATATTCCCAGAAAAATAAAAAGGAGCTTAATGAACTGTTTTGTTCTTTAGATTCTGCTTATGAATCATATAACTGGGAAAAACTTATTAATGTTGGGAAAAAAATTGAAGTCCTAAATGAAAAAATAACGCTTAAAAAGGAAGATTCGTTATTGGTAATAGCTGCGTTGGATGCAAAATATAAAATGGCTATTGCTTATACCTGGATGAACAGGGCAGATTTGGCTGAAATAATAGTAACCAAAAAATTTAATGATCCGAAAGCACTTTTTCCATTACACAAAAATTATCTAAATTATTATAAAACGGCATCAGAATCGGTTATAAGGTTCATATCCAATAATTTAAATAAAGGAGAAGGCGATTTTCTATCCCCATACCAAGAAGTTTTAAGCCATTTGTTGCACAACAACCAGGTTTACTCAGAAGCCACCATCAATTTAGTATCGCAACACATTGCCACCAACAAGCCAAAACATGCCATCCCCATAATAATCAAGGCTTTGTTTCATTTTGAACACAACAAGGCGTCCCAAAAGCAAATTGCTGAGTTGTATTATTTCCTGTACCGCGCTTACCTGGCTGATGAAAATTATGCTTTAGCACTTGAAACCAGTTTAAAAAGCCTGAATATATTAGAAAAGGCCAATCTAAAAACTTCTTATTTATACGCAAAAGTCGCTACAGCTGTAGGTATTAGCTATTTTCACATGCAGGAAATTTACATTAGTAAAGAATATTTTCATAAATCTCTTGAGCTGAACCTGTCATTTGATGACAAAATTAATTCGGAAATTGCATTAATATATGATTATCTGGGGAAAGTATACTTAAAACGAAAAAATCTCAACTTAGCATTTGCTTATAAAAAAAGGAGTTATGAATATTATTCAAGGGCCTACAGTGAAAAACATCGAATGACAATTCAATTAGGCTGTTCATTCTCAGGATATTTTAATACAGACAAAACACAAACTTTAATTGACCCTCTTCTTTTCGAACGAATAAACTTTAAAAATTATGCCTACGGCCTCTGGTCAACTGAAAATTCTTTTAAAAACACCTCATATAACTGTTTTTATGGAGTTTGGGCTTCGGGTGGTTATATGAGAGAAGGAAGGATAAAAGATGCAATTGTTAATTATATAAATGCACTAAACAATAAACTGAAAGAAGATAACGGGAAAAACAACAGTAAATTATCATTATATTTTCAATACCTGGCAGCACTTTATTCCTTGAACCATCAAATGGATTCAGCCAACCTATATTTTAGAAAAGCACTGAATATGAGACTAATAAACCCTTTGAAAAATCTTGAAGAAATTGACTCCGAGGGTTTAGAAAAATACGAACAATCGCCCTACCTTATCGATCTTTTTGCGGCAATAGTACACTATTATTTAACAATGGTAGAGGAAGAAAAAGTAGACGATGTTAAAAGGGCTTATTTACAAGCCTTGGATTATTGCCAAAAATGCGAAAACTTATCAGATATATATTGGGAAAAAATGAACAACCAGGAGGATAAGCTCTATTTGAAAAAACAGATGAATAATATTTATAACCAGGCAATTGACATTAGTTTTAAGCTAAAAGAATTATCTGGGGACAATTCAAAAGAATACTTAAACAAAGCATTTATTTTTTCTCAAAAAAGCAAAACAAATGTTTTAGAAGAAATGGCGTTTATCTCAGGCCTTAACAAAAAACTTAAATTACCTGATGATATTTTGGCCAAAGACTTAAGGCTTAGAAATAAAATTGGATACTGGGAAAGAAAGATTTCTCAACGGACACAAACTGAAAATGAGAATAATTATTTTCAATTAGTGAAAGAGTTTGAATTTAATAAAGGGATGTATAGTGACTCTTTGCTTTATTACATAAAAGAGCACAACGAAGTTGTTGATTATCTGAAAAAAAAGTATCCTCAATATTATAACCAGGTATATAAAAAGAAACAATATTCCATTAATGAAATACAAGCCTGCCTTGAGAATAAATCGGTTTTAATAGATTACCATATTAACAACAAAAGCATTGATGTTTTTATAATATCACAAAACAATTTTGTTTCAAAACAAATCCTTGTTAAAGATTCATTGGAACAATTAATCGAAAATTACAGGTATACTCTATCGGAATATCCAAACAAGGCCACTTTTATGGAAAAAGGGTATGAGAATTTTAAAACCAATGGTTCTAAACTCTATGAATACTTAATTAAACCGATAGAGCCCAATTTAAAAGACAAAAACAAACTTGTAATAATTGTTGATAAAGCACTTTCACTCCTCCCATTCGAGACACTGTATTGCACTGAAAATAAGGAAATTAAAAACGATTTAGCGACATTGGATTATTTAATAAAAAAATATGAAATTGTATATAACTACTCCTGCAATTTATGGGTAAATTCAACTAAAAGAAGTGATGTTTATAAAAAGCAGCCCAACAGTTTTTTAGGAATGGCCCCGGTATTTGATAAAAAGAAAATGAATGAATTTTTCAATACTGAATACATTACCAGCAATAACCGCATGAATGTTAATGCCTTTTCCGAATTATCCGAACTGCCTGCTACAGCTAGAGCTATTAATGAAATTCATAATTTTGCCACAGAGAAAGGTCTTTCTTCAAAAAAATTCCTGTACGAAAAAGCAACAAAGTATAATTTTATTAATTCCGTAAAAAATAATAAATATGTATTAATTGCAACCCATGGTAAAGTTAGTTACCAAAACTCATATCTTTCCGGATTGTACTTTATGCCCCCCAAAACAGATCATATTAAAAACGAAGAATATTTTCTTTTTTCAGATGAGACCTATAATTTAAACCTTAGTTCGGACTTACTAATCCTATATGCTTGCGAAACAGGAGTGGGAAAAATAAATAAAGGAGAAGGTGTAATGTCCATCTCAAGAGGTTATATTTCATCAGGCTCTGCAAACATTATCCATTCGCTTTGGAGTATTCAGGATGTGAGCACTAAAGATTTGATTGTCAATACTTTTAAGAGTATTTTTGATCAAAATTCTTATGCTTTATCCATCAGGCAAGCTAAACTTGAAATGATAAATTACGGAATTCCCCCTTTTCATTGGGCAGGCTTGGTATTAATTGGAAATTAAAGACGAATCCATGCATGCCCTAAGCCTTTACCAGATGCTTCAACAACAACGTAAACTACCTCATTTGTACTTGATTTTATGCGGAGTTTATAAAAACCTGGTTCCGGAAGTTTCGCAAGCCACTCACGCTCGATGAAGTCTGAGCTTGATTTTATAAGGTTTCCTTTTGAATTATAAATTTCAATTTTATATCTGCCTTTATTCCATTTAACATCTATAGATTGAAACCTAATGGTGAAATTAAAATTGCTTGAAATTTTCGACATTAAAGAATTGCTGCTATTACTAGCATAAGCCCCACTATTTTCATAATATTCCTGTTTTATCTTTGCAAGCTCCTTTTTTAATCTGCCCACTTCATCTTTAAGAGTTTTATTTTCCTCATTATCAGTCTTTAAAAGTGCAATTTCTTTTTCTTTTGAAAGAATCATTTGTTGAAGCATTGTCACAGAATCACTATTATTTGTAAGCTCCTGAAAATTGTTTTTTTGCACTGTATTAGCAAACTGCTCTTTTTGAGTGTTTATGCTGTCAATAATTGACTGCATTTTTGCAATATTTTTGTTTTGCGACACATTGCTCAATAGCAAATAGCCTGAAACAGCAATAAAAATAATCAATATCCCGGCAGCAGAACCTTTACCTATTCCAGGCTTTTGTTTTTTTTCAGTAAAATTGATGTCATTTATTTCGGGAAGTATTTTTTTAGTAAACTTTATTGGTTTCAATTCAGGCGATTGCTGCCCTTGCAGGTTTCTGTAGAAATTAAACTTTTCAGCAAGTGCCGTATTGCTTTTTAGTTCTGATTCGAATTTTCCTTTTTCAGTACCACTAAGTTTGTTATTTATGTAATCTTCAATCCTAGAGAAGTTTTCGTCCATTTTCTTTTATCTTTAGCTGATTAAAAATTCTGTCGGCTGTTTTCCATCGTATCAGTTTAATTTCATCAATAGTAATTTCAACACCCTGCTGATTCATGAAAAGCATTATGTTCTCATCGTTGTAACCTTCTTTATAAAGGCGCATAACCTCCTTGTTTAAAGGGTTTTCCACCTCATCAATTAATTCATCAATAACCGATAAATCATTTTTTGGTCTTATTTTGCTATACAATTGGCCTGTAAAAATATCAGGAAGCTTAAAACCATTAAAAAAGTGCCTGTCTTCATCAATATTTTCAGCAATTTTATAAATCACCATTAAATGAGCTTCATCGGTACTTTTTGCTATAAAATCAACACATAAATTAAAATTTCGCATGGTCGATTGTAATTTATTCTCTAGAAGAATCTCATCAATATGGCCATTTTCTTGTAAAATATACATCTTAAAATAATCAGTTATTCCCTCAATTATTTTCGATTCTACTTCTTGTAATATCCTTATAAAGACAGTTTTATTAATTTTCTTTAGTACCTGGCTATCGAGGTCAGCATAAAGTTTTTCTTCCAATTCATCCGCCCATTCCTGGTACTCTTTTTCAATAAATTCTTCCCACTCACCATAACCTATGTAATTGCAAAGCCCTTTAAGGTTTGATTTGTTAAAATTTTGCCTTCTTTTTTCTCCCTGCGAAAAAATCCTGCTCAGACTATCCTTGGTGTTGTACTCATTTAATTCAGATGCAAGCTCATTTCTTTCATCAATTGACAAATCCAGGCCCAACCTGTTTTTAAACTTGTATACAACAAGGTATTTCAGTAACTCAAGGTAATAAGGATTTAATGCTTTATTTTTTTCTTTTGGCATTTTATAAATACAAAATTAGGGTGTTTAAAGCTAAAAAACGTATACAAAAATAAATGACCACAAATTTGCCATTTATTTCATTGTTTTCCAAAAGTCAAGATTAAGGACACATGCACATTTATCTATCTTGCTGATTTACAAAAACATATATTAAATCTTCAACAAATATCTTCCTCGTTGGTTGCCACTTATTCGCACTACTTTTGTTGCAAAATAATATTAAAGCAAGAAAAAAATGAAAAAAAACAACATTTTAACCCTGGTAATGATTCTGATCATTAGTGGATTTACCGTTAATACCAATGCACAATTTGGGAAAATTACAAAAGACCTAAAAAACAAAGCAAAAAAAACAATCAAAAAAACTACCAAACCAATAAAAAAAGCAACCGGTGTTGATGTAGGCAAATTAAGCGAAACCTGTCTTAGGTATGTAAAGAGTATGAAAGAGCGTGAGCAAAAAATCTATACTCGCTTGAAAGAAAACAATCCAGCTTCGGCAAATTTAAATCTTAAAGCCTACCAAAACTATATCAATAAATACAAAGAAAATGGTTGTCCAGGGGTAGGCAAATATGAAGCAAAAGCAAAAGAGCTTGAAGCAAAAATTAACCAGGGGTCAATACAGTCCGATCCTTATCCTCACTTTAAAGAAGGAGTAGCCCAAAACAGTACAGCAATTATTGATGAGGCATTAAATAATGGTTTGGATATTGACGGAGCCTATCAAATTCATGAGCGTACTGTTTCTAAAACCTGTCCGCTTGTTCATATAATAACTGAGGGTAACATTGAACTACTAAAGTACCTTGTTGGCAAAGGGGCAGATGTTAACAATACTAAAAATTTCGCTGGGGATCCTTTATTTCAGGCAACAAGGCTGGGAAAAACAGAAATGGTGAAGTTTTTATTGGAAAAAGGGGCAGATCCCAGCCTTTCAAAAACCAGTTTATTGGTTACAGCTGCCGACAAAGACAACTTGGAGTTAGTTAAACTATTTAACACCCACAAAACTTTTAAACCATCAAACGAAATTTACTCAAAAGCTTTAAACAAATTATCGGAAAACAGTAAGTCGTTAACTTATTTAAAGCAAGTTGTTAAAGAGTATAAAGAATCGAAAGTAACAGATAAAACCAATAAAGAGTTTGCAAACAGAATGGTTTTTTCTAATCAATGTATTCCATCGGAGAATGCAAATAAATCAAAATTTAAAACCAAAATAAATGCATTAGATGTAAATTTTGTAAGATTGTATTTCCCATGTTTTTATAGCGAACTGTTTTTCGGTAATGATGATAATTCGCCACACTCTTTGTACGATATTAATATTTGGGCTACAATTGAAGGCTCAAACGAAGCTTACAAAATAAAAGGATTGGATTTGTTGGCAAAAGCTCCAAAACCAGATTCATCTTCATACTTACTTATTTTGAACCCTAAAGAAATTGATAAAAACAATACCCAAAAAAGAGTTGGTTATAATAAATTGATAAGGGCCCTTAAAACAGGTGAAAATAAAGTGAAATTTTTTGCTGAAATATACAGACCAAGCAAAGGCAAACCTGTAAAATACTTTGAAGAAGAAATAACCATTGTTAAAAAGCCTGGAGATTATTATGTAATAGGAAAAAAATACAGCGATTTTAAAGCTGGTATGAAAAATGCTCAACTGGAAGCTCAATTGCTACAGGTTATGAAAGGTGGCAAAAGAAATATCAAAAAACTAAAAATAGCCAGCAGTGATTGGCAAATTACCAGAAACAGCCTAACTGGTGTTGTTACCGGACGCACAATTTCGGCTTATTGCTATTTTATTGAGCCTGATGGTGGATGTGTTGTAACACAAGTATCGTTTGCCCAAGAGCATGATGGTTCAAAATTTAGTGGAAAAATTTATTATAAAAGTGCCTCATGGGATACATATGTTGATTGTGATTAGGCATTACCAAAGAAGGTAATATGCTGATTTACAATCTCTTTAGCTAATTATCTATTTGTAAATAAAATTTATTGCCAACCTTATGGAAATTTACATACTAAGCATCAATAGAATGTATATTAGAAAAAAACACTCAGCCAAGTTTTGGCATTTTAAATAAATACTTTTTTATAAAATTATAATACTTCCATGGTAGCAATTAATTTTTGATATTAAACAATTATTGATAATTTCACTAAACATTAACAAACAGAAAACAAGAATTTTATTATTTATTAATTTTATACAACTATGAAAAATTTATTATTTGTTGCACTTTTTGGATTAGCACTTATTTTTTCTTCATGCGGAGCAGACCAGGCTACAGTTGATGCTTGTGCTGATGACATGTGTAAAATCATGGAAAAATACAATCCGGAAGATCCAATGAGTGCACTTGACATTATTGGTCCGATGACAGAACTTATGGAAAAGGATGGTTACTCAGGAGTTACTGAACCTCAATTGAAAAAAGCAATGGGAGAAAAATGTCCAGAAGGCTTAAAGAAAATGGAAGATATGACAGCTGGAGTAGAATAATAATACCAATTTTATTTTATAAAAAAAACTGCTCAAACCGGGCAGTTTTTTTTGTGCTCATTATTTTCAATTAAGGTTTAGTAGTTTTCAATATTAAAATCAATGTTGGTATAATCACTTTCAATAAAGTTAAACTTCATCCCGGTTAGTTCTTCAAAATCCTCTCCATATTCCAGCATATCCTCATCAAAATACATCCAGTTAATTTTAAGTTGGGTACACTCCGATTTATGTGCCAATAAAAGCTTATTAATCAACCTCATAAGCACTTTTGTGGTGCTTGAATTAAAGTATTCGAAATGAAAGTTGACCAAAGTTTTTGGTTTGGGATTGCTTAAGTATTTTTCAACCCAAGAAAAAACCGGAAGATAGACCTTATCAATATCTTCGGGGGTAGAACGCCCCTTAAGTTCAATAATTCCTTTATCTGCATCCATATGGATGAGAGGTGACTTGGGTGTGGCTTCAACTAGCAATCTTTCCATGCCCTATACTAATGAAAATTTTTCTCAATAAAATTAAATGGAATGTCTATCACATCAGAAAAATCTTTCCCATATTCCAGTACATTCTCATCATCATAATAAAAATTAATAATCAACTCACTTTTGTTTTTTAACTCTTTTGAAATTATCAAAAAACGAATCAGTGCTTTGGCTGTGCTTGAATTAAAATACTCAAGTGCAATATTTATAACTGTTTTTGGTTGAGGATTTCTAGCATATTCTCTTAACCAGTTGTTCATTTTATCAAACACATCCTCAGCTGCTTCAAGCAATGATCTTCCCTCTAGACTCAACACGCCTTCATTCTTAATAAACCGCGCCGATGGCCTTATTCGGCCACCTTCCATAATAAAGTCCTGCATTTTTTAAAAATATCAGCTATTCCCACCAAATCAACAGATTTGATACTACTTACAAATTGACAAAATTACAGTTATACAAAGCCATTTTAAAATTTCAATTTACAATATTTCAAACTGGCTTTTTATATGCCGATCGACTGACAGTTTTGGTTTGCAAACTTGTGAAGCAAACCAATTACTAACAGCAATTCGGTATAAATTAATAAAGTAATTAACCAAAGATATAAAAAAATTAGTGGAATGGCAGCAAATTTTTTATCGTTTCCTCATTTTTAGGACAAACTGTTGTTGACCTTCCATTCTCATACATTTCATTTATATCTTGCTGATAAGCTTCAACAATTTTATAGCGAACCATTTTTAAGGTTGAGTTTATCATTTTATTTTCTTCAGTAAATGGCTCTGGCACAACCCTGAAAACTGCTGGAATCCACTTTTCAGGAAATTTATTGGCATATTCTTTCTCATATTTAAACTGATAGAAGGATTTTTTAATTTCTTTCATTAACACCTCTTCATCAGCTATATGCCTTTCTTTTACAAATTTTTTCACATTTGGAATATCCAATGTTGCAATGGCTGTTGTAAACTTTTTGTGATCATTATATATCATTACCTGACTAATCAAATTGGAGCAGTTTACAATTGCTTCTTCTATTTCTTCTGGTGAGTATTTTTCGCCATCTTCTGAAATTAGCAGTGCTTTTTCACGACCTACTACCATTAAAAAGTCATCTTCTTCAATGTATCCCATATCACCCGTGAATAGCCAGCCATTATCCAGTACTTCTTTACTTGCTTTTTCGTTTTTGTAATAACCTGCCATTACATTATCGCCTAAAATAGCTATTTCGCCTTTTTGTCCTTTTGGAAGTTCTTTTCGGTCAGGATCAACAATTTTGCAGGTAATGCCCGGTAAAACCGGACCCGAAGTACCTAATTTATGGGTGTGGACTGCATTAGCAGAAATAATAGGTGTTGCCTCTGTTAATCCATAACCCTGATATACAGGCACTCCCAGTGCATAAAAGAATTTTTGTTGTTTGATATCCAATAAAGCGCCACCTCCTACACAAAACTGTAAATTTTCACCAAATATGGAACGTACTTTCTTAAATATTAAAGCATTTGCCAATTTATAAGGGATACTATTTGTCAATTTTGTTATAAAATCAGCTTTTTGGTAGCCATTTTGGTTAATCTTTATTCCGGCATTTAAGCCTGCATTAAACAACCAACTTATAAAGCCACCCTTTTCTTTAATTGCATCGGTAATTTTTTTCATAAAGTTGCCTGTAAGGGCAGGCACTGTTAACAAAAAGTCTGGAGAAACTTCTTTCAGGTTGATTGGGATATTTTTTAAAGTGTTGACGCTACCACCCCGTGCATCAACAAAATAAATTGCAATGCCTTTAAGCAGTGAAATATAAATACCCACAGTATGCGCAAATGAATGATCTAATGGTAAGATTAACAGTGTTTTAAAGCCTTCCGGGAGCTTAAAAAAATTCATGGCGTCATTACTGTTAGCATAATAATTCAGCTGCGTAAGCATTATACCTTTTGGATTACCGGTTGTTCCAGAAGTGTATGAAATAGTAACCACATCATTTTCCTGAATGTTTTCTACACTTTGGGTTAAAGGGGCAGCATCCTTTTTGTAAATTTCTTTTCCAGCCTGCAGCATTTTGGAAAAAGTAATAGCATCCTTTTCTATGTCAATACCAAACCCGGTTGCATCTTCTCTAATTTTTTCAATATCATCATCCAAATAATAGATTTTGAAATCATTTTCCTCAATTTTATCCCAAATTGGAGCAATTTTTTCAAAAGTATTATGTGAAAGAAGAATTCCTTTTGAGCCCGAATGATTTAACCTGAACAACACCTCTTCGGGTAGCAATTTTATTGATAAAGGAACAGAAATTGCGCCTGCTTTTAATATTCCATACTCGCCTGTAACCCAGGCAATTCTACCTTCAGAAAGGATGGCAATTTTATCTTCCTTTTTTATACCAGCATCAATCAGGTAACTTCCAATATAATTAGAATCGGCTTCAACCTCAGCGTAGGTTTTGTGTATCCAGCCACTATCTGACTTTTCGTTGGTATAAGGGGTATTACTATAATTTTTAGCGGCGGTTTGCAGCATTTGAATAACTGTTCTCTTCATCTTAAGTAGTATCTATTTTGAGTTTGGATAATAAGTTGTTTCTAAAAATTGATCTGGAAAAATTACCAAAAAAAAATGAAGGGAAAAAATTTAGATATACCTTATTGATTATCAGGTAGTTGCCGGAAAGGGATTGGAGGCAAAGTTAAACCATTTGCAACTCACAAAATGGTGTTTTTGCATAGCAAGGAGGTCTAAAAAGTAGCAAAAGAACGTCAGTACGATGAGAAACGAAAAAACAACTTCGAAGGACTTATTGTATCTAACTCCCTTAAAATAAAAGTATTAAGCTTCCAGATTCCTTCACTTAGTTCAAAATGACGGCTTTTTTAACAGCCTCCTTTATATTTTCGCTCAATATTTAACTTATGAAAATAAAAATACACATTTTTATATTTAGTCAAGTCCAGTAAGCTTTTCACCACGTGGGTATTCAACTGAAAACTTTAACGAGAGCAGTTCTTTTTCACCTGCCGGAATATTTAACACCCATTCAACACTACCATCGTCAAGCTTTTTAATAGAATCAGTATTTTCTTTAATTTTGGGCTCAATAAGTTCTACTTTTATATCCTGGCTTTGCGAAATGGGCAATTGATCTTTTATAGTTATTTTACTTTCGTTCTTTTTGTTGTTTTTTACTTCAATTTTATATTCAAAAGTAAGCTTGTTTTTTTTGCTAAAAAGGCCTTCATCTTTTGAAAAGCGATTAATTAATTTATGCTCAATTTTTATTCCTTCATCAACACCCAATGAGGTCTCAAATTTTTCATTTGGCGCAACCAGCTTTAAATTTGAGTGCGAAACAAAGCTATTATCTAAAAATATGTTTGTTTTTCCAGCTAATAATGGATAGTCCGACTCATTTTTACTTTTTGATGTCAAATAAGCAAAAGGAGCCAACTTTGGGATACTTGTGTATTCTAATTCCGTTTCCAGTTCAATATTGGTAATGCCTAATTTGTGCTCTTCGTAATTATCAAGAATGGTATTGCTTCCGGGAATGGCAAAAATTACAGCCGTAGCACCTGATTCAACTTTAGCTTCCTCAATTTCCATGGGTGGTTCTTCCAAAGCAGCAAAAACTTCTTCTTCTATAAGCCCTTCAGGTGCAATACCACCTGAAACTGATCGCATTATTTCCTTTTTTTTCATTGCTTTAGCCTTTACTTTTTCTAGCTTTGGTGCAGGAGCCACATAAGTAAAGATATCTATAAACCATGGCGAAAGCGTTGGCGAAACGCCTGATAGCTGAGGCCTTGCAGTTGATAATTTTAATTCAACATCTTCCCATTTTTCTCCTGTTGACTGCCTTACAACAGCATTATAAGCAATACCAAGTTTTTTTGTTTCCGAATTTTGTCGTAAATCGTAAACCGGGTTCCAATTTGCATTGTAAACAATGTAGGATAAAGTAATTTCAATATCAGAAGTTTCTTTTACAAAAATGTTTAATTCAACTTGCTTTTCGGTTTTAAAATTAGATTGGTTGTATTTGTTCATTTCAAGGTTCAAAACACTCAGCCTTTTCTCTAGTTTTTTGAGTTCCTTTTTATTTTCCCTTATTCTATCATCGAGTGTATTTAGTTTCAAATTATAAAATTTCATCATTGATTCCATTTTTTCAGGGACAAAAAGGGCAATTAGCGATTTTTTCGATGAATCAGATGAAACCTTTGCCATATTTAACAAAAGCGACTTTTCTTCGTTGGAGTTATTTAACCTGTCGTTAATTTCATCAATCAAATCGTGTAGTTCTTCTATTTCTTCAGCAATGTCCTTCTTTTTATCATCCGAGAAATCTTCGAGATAGACGTCTTTGACTTTTAGATCTTGTAAAACTGCCTGATTTCCACCTTTTATCTGCAACGAGTTAGTATCGATACCTGCAGGTAATCCTCCAAAAATAATCGTATGTTCTCCTTCGGTTAAGTTTGGGGTAGCAATTCTTTCAATCAACGCCCTGTCTTTGTATACAGTTACAGTTTTAATAACAGATTCTAGTATCATAATGATGTTTTTATAGTTTTGATTATATTATAAAGGTACTAATTTTCTTATCAGGATTAAAAATAGAAAATGTTTTGTAGAAACCTGAATAAATCCAGGTTTGTACGTTTTCGTGCAGAATTGCCCATTTTCGGACGAATTAATGCTCGATAAAAAAAAAACCAACACGTAAACAGCTGACTATCAACACCTAACAACAACATGGTATGATATTGGATCCATTGGCTCAATTACACAATTTTAGATGATTTTTAATAAATCTTAAAAAAAACTGATTATAACTTAAATAATTACTACAGATGAAGTTACACCTGTCAACAGGTATTTTTTTACTTAGTATATCTATAATAATTGGCTGTTCGAAAAACAAAGCGCATGATGATCAAAAACAAACAAACTTTTATTTAAACGATTCGGTTATGGCTGATCTGGAAACCAGCATCAGCAATAAATCAAAATTTGAGTGCGATTTGCTGAATGAAAACCAGCCTGGAGATACTCCAAAAATATTTGCACCAGGCAAAGTTTCCATAGGCAGGGAAAACGGAGCCATAACCTTTTCGCCCAATGGCAAGGAGCTTTGGTTTGCCAGGGTTGCGCCTCCAAGAATTTTTTACATGGAAAAAAAGGATGATGCATGGACAGAACCAACTCTTGCTCCTTTTTCAAGAGAGTACAAAGACCTTTACCCCAGCCTTTCGCCAGATGGCAGAAAATTGTTTTTTGCATCAAACAGACCATTGAATCAGAACGAAAAAACGAAAGAAAAAAAACACATCAGAATTTGGGAATCAAGAAAAATGCAATCGGGATGGACTGAACCCAGAAGCCTTGGAAGCATTATAAATTTTGGAAAGTACCATATTTGCCCAAACATTAGCGAAAAAGGCACCCTTTTTTACAACCTTGTTATCTCTACCAAAGACTCTTCGTACCTTGATATTTACGAATCAAAACATATTTACAACACTTTTGCAAAACCAAAAAGCCTTGGGCTTTCAATTAATAGTGCCTCGTTAGATTATTCCCCGTTTATTGCAAAGGACGAATCGTACATTATTTTTGCTTCCAGAAGGCATGGTTATGGTAAAAGTGACTTATTTATAAGTTACAAAAAGCCCAATGGCGAATGGAGCGAAGCCATTAATATGGGGCCCAACATCAATACCAAATACGACGAAGATTTTCCTTCGGTATGTCCGGATGGCAGGTTTCTGTTTTTTAACAGCAATAGGATTGCAAAAAATGCAAGTGCTGAAAAACCTAAAATGTTTACTTATATCTACTGGGTAAAAGCAGATATTATTGAACAACTGAAACCCAATTATTTAAAAAAACTTCAAAAGGAAAAGAACAAAAAACTTTAATTACTTCTTCTTAAATAAGTTGAATTAGTAACCTGTGCAACCTGCTGCCCTTTTTTATCGCAAAAAAAGTATTTAAAATCCTGAATGGCAATACCTTTTTCATTCAATTGCTCTCTCAAGGTATTGATCTCATTTTCAGATAGTTCTATTACAGCCTCAACAGATGTTTTTGCAGGCCTTATGTACTTTATTGTTTGTTTGCGTGTCCAGGCTGAACTACCTTCAATTATTTTTTCAAAAATCAAAGCCGGAAATGGGTCTGAAAGAAGACACATGGCACCGCCAAACATCACTCCATTGTTATTTTTGTTATACCACCTTAAAGGTATTTTCAGCACTATTTTTCGATAATTATTATAAAACCTGATTTTAGCCCCGTTAAATAAAAACGGAGGATATAAACCCAACAATTTATCATACCTAATCAGATTTTTTTTGTTTATCCACTTAATTAAGCTCATTGTTTCAGATTTTTCTAAAACGCATAATTCCGTAATTCAGAATTTTAAGTTTTAGCAGTCGTTGCAATTTTGAATAACCAGAAAATGCTCCCATTATTTGTTCTGTATAAAGCTCTTTATTTTTACTTGATTCTACTATTGGAGCTACATAATCATTTTTAAAATCTTCCGAAGGCGTGGTGATTGTAATCATATTGGCAACCTGGTCCGACAAATTATCAAATTCGATAAATTCAAAACCTCTTTTTTCGAATAAATCAATCCAGTCTTGCAGACTTAAATATTCAAATATTGAAATTTCAACCGGGTTGGCCTTTGCTTTGGCAGCAAATTTTTCAGAATAAACAATGTCAGTAATATAAACATCACCAAAATTGGTACAAAGTGATTCAATTTTATCAACAAGTTTGGGCTTGTTCTTAATATGAAATGCACTTTCAATAAAGTAAATCAAATCATATTTCTGTTCGAAATCATAAGTAAGAAAATCGCCAAGATGAAGTTTGACATTTTTAAGACTGTCGCATTGGGTTGATGCAATCTGATGTTGTACCCTGTTTAGGTTAATTCCATGGATTTCAATTTCGGGCCACTCCAAGGCTAAAGAATGGATAGTACCACCAGTACCAAAACCTACATCCAATACCCGGTCGTACTCACGTCCATAGTTATCAGCATAAAATAATCGTAAGTGAAATCTTAGTAAACCAGCTCTCAAGTGTCGGCAGTATTTCCTAAAAAGATCCGGACGGGTGATCACTCTAAACCAGCAATATTCAGCATCCATTGGTTTTTCCATAATGCCAAAGTGTGTCTTATAAACACCAATTTCTCGTGATCCGGCTAGTAGCAGTTCAAAAGCTTCGTAATAGTTAATCAAATCATTTTGAAGGTCAACCTCCATTTCAGCAATTTCATTCATTTTTGGTTTTTTTAAATTAATAGAAAGTTTAGTTAGTATTTTATTATTAGTGTTTACAATGGCACTCTAATATACATATGCCAAATAAACTGTGAAAAAAAACTTTTCAACACATACAGATATATTTAGGTAAACCTATCAATATAAGAAGATATGTTGTAGTGAATCAGTAAATTAGTTGATTTATATTTTTGCGCTTTTTAAGCAACTTACTAGGAAAAAGTAAAGTTTTTCGTTACATGGTGTTACAATTTTCAGGATCAGGGGAGACTTTTTATCATATTTCTTCCATATCTATAAAAATTCAAGCCCTATTTTTCCCAAATCATTTTTTTGCCAAAACCCAGTCTATTGTCGGTCATTTTTATAAAAGTTAAATCGAGTAACCATAGAGTGGTTTTCATTAGTGCAGCATAAGGGAACCTCTTTAAATAAGCTTTTTTTGCCTCTTTAAGCAATTCATTTTCAGGCTGATATAAATTTCCATTAAATTGGATGCCCTGGATTTTTCCAACCGTTTTTGTTTCTAAAACCACGGAGCCCGCAACGAAATTCTGTTCTAATGCATCTTTAATATGTTTGGTTGCTATATCAGAGGTGAAAATAAATGCGTTTTCATTTTCGAGATAAGCATAAAAACAATTAGCACAGTATGGTTGGTTATTATTCGATGTGGCTAAAGTTAACACATGGTGTTCTTTAATAAATTCAACGACTCTTTTTTCTGGCTTGTTCATTTATATAGATATGAGATTTGAGTGCCCAAAAATAAAAAGAATAGATTATTATTGGAAAAACTATCTTTGTAAGAGCCTTTTTAAAACAAAAAATTAGATCTATGAACCTAAAACTACTATTTGTTTTGTCAACATTAGCAATATTTAATCATGCTTATGGACAGCAACTTAGCCACAAAAGTACAGGCAACAATTACGACTTAAAATACCACTACCTTCAATTTGAAGTTGACCCGGCTGTTTATTATATAAAAGGAAAAGTTACTACTTATTTTGAAATGCTTAGTGCGAATAACTCAATTTCGTTTGATCTTGCAAATGAATTAACAGTGGATTCAATACTTTATCATGATCAAAAAATAACATCTACCCATACCGAAGATGTTTTGACAGCAAATTTACCAACTAGCATTCCTTCAGGTCAATTAGATTCAATTTCGGTGTTTTATCAGGGAGAACCTGCACAATCAGGTGGGTTTGGAGCGTTTATAAAAGGAACTCATGATGGAATACCAATTATTTGGACTCTTTCGGAACCCTATGGGGCAAAGGATTGGTGGCCTTGTAAACAAGAACTTTATGATAAAGCCGATTCTATTGATTTAGTAATAGTACACCCAACAGGCTATAAAGCTGCCGGAAATGGATCGTTACTATCTGAAAATGAGATTGATGGCAAAATTTATACCCACTGGAAACATCTCCATTCAATCACTGCCTATTTAGTGGCCTTTGCAGTGACTAATTATTCGACTTATTCCGATTATGTTCCTATGGACGAAGGCAGCCCTATAGAAATTTTAAACTACGTTTACCCCGAAAATTTGGATATTGCAAAAGTCAACACCCCTGCAACCATTGAAATTATGCAGCTCTATAATAAGCTTTTTATTCCCTATCCATACAGGGATGAAAAGTATGGCCATGCACAATTTGGCTGGGGTGGTGGGATGGAACATCAAACCATGAGTTTTATGGTCAACTTTGGCTTTGACCTCATCGCGCACGAATTGGCACACCAATGGTTTGGCGATTACATTACCTGCAACAGCTGGAAAAATATTTGGCTCAACGAAGGATTTGCTACTTATTGCGAATCATTAACACATGAGCATGGGCTATCGGGTAAAAACTGGGCCATCTGGAAAAAAAACGAGATTAACTATATCACCAGTGATCCGGGAGGCGCTTTGTTTGTAAATGATACCACCTCGGAAAATGCAATATTTAATGGTCGACTATCATACGCCAAAGGAGGAATGGTATTGCACATGCTTCGTTGGGAGGTGGGTGATGAAGCCTTTTTTAATGCTATTAGAAACTACTTACAAGATGAAAAATTAGCCAATGCTTTTGCTAGTACAGAAAACCTACAGAAGCATCTGGAAGCTGAAAGTGGCAAAGACTTAAATTATTTTTTTCAAGATTGGGTTTATGGTCAGGGCTACCCCACCTATTCTTTTTATTGGGGACAGAACGAAAGTGGGGTTGGTTATATTAAAATTAACCAGCAACAATCACATCCTTCGGTTGATTTTTTTGAATTAAACATTCCGATAAAATTTGCAGGAGAAGGCCAGGATACGACGCTGGTTTTCAATAATACCGAAAACAACCAGGAATTTACATGGGAACTCGATTTTAATGTTAGTGATATTTATTTTGACCCGGATATTTGGTTGATTGCCAAAACGCAATTAATACAAACGATACAATTACCTAGTGAAAAAGAAACCATTATAATTTCTCCTAATCCGGTAGTTGATGAATTAAAAGTGAAAACCTATGATACTATCCAATTTGAAATGGTCTCTATTCACAATATTTCGGGCACCAAGGTAAAAGAATTTGGAGCTACAGGTTACGATAAACAGTTCTCATTTGAAATGGGTGAACTAAAAAGTGGGCTCTATTTTGTGGTTTTTCAAAGCGAAAACAACAAGTTTGTTAAAAAAATCATAAAACAGTAACTTGTTGATTATTAGCGATTTTTAGAAGTTTAAAAAAATCATTCTTCGATATGAAGCCCACAAATTTTGTATATCCAATTAAATGCCATATCTTTGCAGTCGCAAAAAAGGAAAGATTAATATCTAACAATATATTGCGGGGTAGAGCAGTTGGTAGCTCGTCGGGCTCATAACCCGGAGGTCGCACGTTCGAGTCGTGTCCCCGCTACTACAGGAACCACTTCAATTTTGGAGTGGTTTTTTTATTTGGGATTACTTGGCTTTCAACTCAGGCATTTTTTTGGCATTCAGTTTTTTAGAGACGTTTTTTTGTATCTTTACTCTATATTTACAACCTATGTCTTGTACAGCCCTTCGCATAACAAAATATACATCGGATACACATCCAACCTGATAGGAAGAATTGAATCTCATAATATCTACGCAACTAAAGGTTGGACCATAAACTTCAGACCTTGGGAATTACTTTATAAAGAAGTGTTTGAAACCAAATCTGAAGCGATGAAAAGAGAAAAACAACTTAAAACGGCTAAAGGTAGAGAATATATTTGGTCTATTGTCTCTGAAAAATATGGATAGTCGGGCTCATATCCGCCAGCTGGCGGACGCATGTTCGAGTCATGTCCCCGCTACTACAGGAACCACTTCAATTTTGGAGTGTTTTTTTTATTTTACTTAATCAATAAACCATTTTAAAAAGATTTTTGTCAGTAATTTATCATTAGTCCTTCTAATCTTATCTAAAATAAGTACTTTTAACTTGGGAACCTTTTTCATTTTTAAATAAAACTCTTTGGGTTGAGACACTGTAACCCATTTAAATTTAAATTTTGAATAATTAAAGTTCACCATATCAAACAACCATTCATAATAAAGAGAAAGGTTTGTTATTTTTTCTTTTTTTTCTCCTAATTGGTGGTCATATTTAAAAACTAAAGAGAGATAATTGTTTAAATCACGATGAATTTCTTCATTCTCAGAATCAAAAAAATATCCTCTGAAATTCAGTTTTTCGTTTTTCGGAAATGAAACTTCAAAAAGCTTATTTAATAAACCAACATCATACTTAATGATCTCAAATGAAGCGCAGACTCTATAAAGTAAACTGTCAAATTTTTCATTAAGTCTCTTTTTTACAATACCCTCAATAACCTCTTTTTTTTCGTCATCAACTACCAACCATAAATAGGCAAGATAATACCGATAATTATCCTTATTATATATTGATATGATTTTATTTATTATTGCAGGATTATTGCATAAGTTTCCTTGTTGTTTATTTGAAAGTTTGTCAATTAAATCCAAAATCAATTCAGAATCTTGATATCTTTGATTTCCAATGGTAACTTCAATTAATCGTATTATTTGAGCCTTAGTTAATAAATCACCTCTAAATCTTATAAAATCTTGAATTGTTTCAATTATTTTATTTTTATTAAAAGTCCTGTTATTTTCCATATAGGACAGAAGCAATTTGAATAACTCATTAAAAGTTGAATCATTAAATTTTGTTACTGAAAACAAAAGAATACAATTATGTATGATTCTAAAATGCTCTTCTTTGAAATAGGAATTTGTTATATCTCTATTATTAGTCCCTTCACAAGAACTCAAAAGTACATTCCGAATATCTTTAATTACTTCATCTTTAACCTTTAGTTTTTGAATTGAATATTCTACAATACATTTTTTTAGGAATTTAGGTGCTCCATAATGTAGAATTACACTGGAATGAATGGACTGTAACTTTAATATTTTTGTAGAGTAAGAATCTTTAATACTGTACAATGCAAAAGTTCCTTCAATATACCTGTTTGCAATTATTCTAAAATCTTTAAAATCATCAAATAAAATATGGTTATGGTAAAGGAAAAAAAGAAACTGAGTAAAAAATGAGTTCAGTTCATCAGGGTAGCTATTTCTCATACTTCCACCCTTGTTTGTATGAAAATAAAATTCTTCAACTTCCAAAACTTTTGATTCTATTCGGTGTGACAAAGTATGTAAGTAGTTTTTATTTAGAATATTAAAGATTAACTCTTTCAGCTCTCCTGGTGCCTCTGAAGAAATTAACTCTTCTCTAATATTTATGTTTTCAATGTGTTCATAATAATTAAGGTTATTCTCTCTTGGAAAGTAAAACCAGGCTATTCGAATAATACTTTTTAGATTAATTAGACTTATAAAATACTCATAATATGAACTTTTATGCTTTTCCAATATTAAAAAAAACAATTCGACAGCTTTCTTAAATACACCAAACTTTGAATATTGAAATGCTTTTTTTAATAGCTCTTGTGGACATTCATTTTTAGATTTTTTTAATTGTGTTGCTGCTTTAGTGAATTTAAAACCCCAGTAGCTTTTTATGAAGTCACTTTTTCTGATCTTTTGATAATCTATTTTTCTTAGATCAACAGCTACCTTTGAGCGGAAACTAATAAACCAAATAAGATTATTACTCATAAAACTAAGGATATTATTCAGTTTTTCATTAGTTTTAACATCAAAACTCTGTGACTTCTCTTTTAAATTATTAAAAAAGTTCCATACTTTTTCATTAGTTGAAACTAATTCAAAAACGTTAAAAAATGCTTGATTTTCTTTTATTACACTTAATGGATATAACCCTGCGATAGTATTTGTTGGTGTTGACTTTACTCCATGAAGAAGATTAATCATTTCATTTAACTCATCAATAACATCCAATCCCTTCAAAGAAATTTCAAAGGATTTTTTAACGAGAACATCTTGATTCGGAAAGTCTATGAATCTTTTTGATATGAACTGATAAGACTTTTTTATATCATTAATTAAAGTTTCGATTTTGTTTGAATTTAGCACATTTTCTGGATCAATATAAATTTGCACACTGTCAGTCCCTTTTATTTGGGCTTTTACCATTACAATATCAACCTTCTTATCTAATTGAATTGGATGCCAGTAAACTTTATTTTCCTGTAAATCACAGATGAAATATATTACAGGGGCAGGTAGTTCTTGTTTGTAATAGTCTACATGCCAAGTTTCAATTTGCCAAGATCTTAGGCCTTTGTTTTTTGTTGATTTCAACAATTTAAATTTCCTGTCAGGTTCTAATGTTCCTTTATTTTGGGCTTTGAAAAATGTAATTGTTTTCTTTGTAGTTCGATCTAAAACTTCTATTTCAAAATCAATTCCTTTATCTTGTTGATCTTCTTGACTTCTAACTAGGATCTCATAATTTAATTTAGGAAAGACATCATCTAATGAACTTTCTAGTAGTCTATTTGCTTCTCTTTGTATCTCATTATTAGTTCTTTTCATACCTCAAAAATAACCTTAAATACTAATACTGAAAAGCATACTTTGTAAAATGAAAACAGGTCTGCTAAAACTTATAGACAATATTGAGGACAACAATGTTTTAAATGCAGTTTATTTACTTTTAGCAAAACTACAATCAAATGCAAAAGAGAATGACTTTTGGGATGAATTACCAGAGCAAGTAAAAGTAGGGATTGAAGAAGGGCTTGCTCAATCTGAAAGAGGAGAAGGCATTCCTCATAACGAAGTTATGAAACAGATAAAAGCCAATTACCCTCAACTATGAAAATAAATTGGATGCCAAGAGATGTTCAATCATTTTCCAAACAACAAAAGAAATCCTAATTACCCCATACTAACATGAACTCCCCGCCAACCATCCCGTCGAATAGGCAATCTGTAAATTGTACCCACCAGTTTCGGCATCCGCATCAATAATTTCGCCAGCAAAAAAGAGCCCTTTTACCAGTTTTGATTCCATGGTTTTTGGGAAAATTTCGTTGGTTGCAACTCCTCCGGCAGTGATAATAGCTTCTTTGTAGCCACGGTGTTTAGTCACTGTAAACCGAAGGTTTTTTAACATATTCCGGATTTGCTTTCGCTCTTTTGCCGAAACCTGGTGGCATTCTTTTTCCGGATCTATCTTTAGCTCTCCAATAAAAACCGGAACCATGGTTGAGGGTAGCCAAAACTTAAAAATATTTCCTAGTTTCTTTTTACCGTGTTCGTTTAAATCTCGGATTAATCGATTATCAAGCTTTTGCTCGTCCAGAGCAGGTTTTAAATCTACGGTAATTTCAACTTTGTTCTTTTTCTGCAGTTCATCAACCACTATTCGGCTCAATGTAAGAATAATAGGACCCGACAAACCAAAATGGGTAAACAACATTTCACCAAAATCTTCACCCAGCTTTTTATTGTTGCTCCAAACCATGGCCTTCACATTTTTTAGGTTGAGCCCTTGTAGTTTTTGTGCTAAATCGCCTTCTGTTTCTAAAGGAACCAGTGCCGGTCTTACATTTTGAACTGTATGTCCAATTTTCTTCGCCAATTCGTAACCATCTCCATTTGAACCAGTTGCAGGATAAGATTTTCCTCCAGTTGCCAACACAACGCCCTCAGCAAAATATTTTTGCCCATTAACAACAGCACCTTTTATTAAATTGTCTTCAACTAACAATTCTTCCACCCTGCTACCACATTTTACTTCAACATTTTTTTCTTTACACCATGCCAGTAAAGCTTTTAAAACATCAGCTGCCTGATTGCTTGCAGGAAAATAGCGCCCTCCCCTTTCAAGGGTTGATTCAACCCCATATTTTCTTAGTAATTCTATAATATCTGATGAGAAAAACTGAGAAAAAGCATTTCGGAGAAACTTACCGTTGGGATAAACATGTGTAATAAATTCACGAATAGGCTTATCGTTAGTGATATTGCACCGGCCTTTACCAGTAATCAATAATTTACGGCCTTCCTGCCGCATTTTTTCAAACACCAACACTTTTTTGCCTAACTCAGCCGCTCTTCCGGCAGCCAACAGACCTGCGGGCCCTGCTCCTATCACTATTACATCCCAATTATTCATTGTGTGCAAAGGTAATTCTTTTAGTCATTAGTTAACTGGTCATTAAGGTTTTTTGAATTTATGTAATTACAACATTGTGTATTTGAATCTGGTATATTTGTATATTGCTTTTGAAATCAGCCTGTTCTTTAAAATACAAATACACGAATAAACCAATATACAATTGTAAGCGATTTCCAGATTAATGTAATCATTTGGGTTTACCTCATCCTATTCAACAAAAAAGCTGATTAAATCCAATTTCATCGATCTTTTTTTGCAAAACATCCCAATTATTCCAAATTTGGAGTACCTCTAAAACACTAAAAATTAACAATTAAAGCTCAACCAATACAGTTTTGTTCTAAATAATTAAATTAATATCTTGGCAAACCTGCATTACAAGGGGGGTAAATAATACATCAGCAATGTTAGACAGGAGAAATTTTATCAAATCAATTTTTCGGAACGGACTCCTTTTAGGACTTGTTGCCGCAGGTTCTTTTTTAATATTTAAAGAAGATAATGGCGAAGCATGCAACTTTGACTTCATCTGTAGAAACTGCAAAAAGTCTAAATCTTGTGCACTTCCAGAAGCAGAAGGTTACCGTAAAAACAAACTAAAAAAACAGCGTGATGAGCGATAATTTGAAAAAAATCGACCGGCGCGATTTTATCAACAGCGCCATACGTTTGTCAATTGGCATTGGCATAGGCAGTATTGGCGGGATATTACTCAGTCAAACCTCTAAAAAAGACATGGTTTGGCAGCTTGATGCTGAAAAATGCGTACAATGTGGCAGATGTGCAACAAGCTGTGTATTAACCCCATCAGCAGTTAAATGTACCCATGTTTACAATATGTGTGGTTATTGCGATTTGTGTGGAGGTTATTTCAGGCCCGAAGCAAAAAATTTAACAACCGCCGCAGAAAACCAGCTTTGTCCAACAGCAGCTATCGAAAGAAAATATATAGAAGACCCGTTTTTCGAATATCATATTGTTGATGAGTTGTGCATTGGTTGTGGAAAATGCGTAGAAGGATGCGGTTCGTTTGGAAATGGATCGATGCAATTACAGGTAAAACACGATTTGTGTGTTAACTGTAACCAGTGCGCCATTGCCAGGGATTGTCCGGCAGATGCATTTACAAGAGTGCCAAGAGATAACCCGTACATTTTTGCAGGTTTAAAAACTGATGACGAATCATAATTTCACAAAGAGACACAGAGGTTCACAAAGAAAAAACTCTGTGTAGCTCTGTCTCTATGAAACTTAGTGTAAAACCCTAAGCGTAGCGTATAATGAATATTTATGAATAGAAAAAAACTCAATATAATCCTGTTATTTTTCTTTTTAGGCATTCAATCCATTGCATTTTCAGCACCACGTTTTCCTATGCCAGAATTTGAATCAGGACACACCCAACCTCCAACGCATCAGCCCGATCCACGCACCGATTTTATGGAATACCTGGATGTTTTTGTATTGATTGCTGCTTTATCGATTATTACCTGGTTAATTCATAAAAAACGCTCGCGAAAAGGAGTATTCTGGGTTTCCATATTTTCGTTACTCTACTTCGGTTTTATCAGAGAGGGTTGCGTGTGCTCGGTGGGTTCGTTGCAAAATGTAACACTGGCCTTTTTTAATCCATCTTATCAAATACCACTGACTGTTATTGCATTTTTTGTTATTCCATTGATTTATACCCTGTTTTTTGGACGAACATTTTGTGCAGGTGTCTGTCCCCTGGGAGCTATTCAGGATATTTTTGCATTGCAACCAGTTGATTTAAAAAGCTGGGTGCAAAAAATATTTGGTCTCATTCCGTTCATTTATTTAGGATTGGCCATTCTTTATGCAGCAACCAGTACCGATTTTATCATTTGCCGATACGATCCTTTTGTAGGTATCTTCAGGTTAGATGCAACTTTTTTCATGTTCACATTAGGTGCATTGTTTTTAATTACTTCGGTATTTATAGCGAGGCCTTATTGCAGGTTTTTCTGTCCTTACGGAGTACTGCTTAACCTCATCAGCCGGGTATCAAAAAAGCATGTTGAAATAACACCAACCAACTGCATAAATTGCCGACTTTGCGAAAACTCTTGTCCGTTTGGGGCCATCGAAAAACCTGTTCCAATAAAAGAAATGGGCAATAAAAATACAGAGGTTAGAAAATTCATTGTTTTAAGTCTGATAATCCCTCTATTAATTGTTGTTGGTGCCTGGACAGGAATTCAGTTCCATGAAAACCTGGCCATGGTAAATCCTAAAGTAAGACTGGCTGAAGAGCTATTAACTATTGATATTGAGGATAATACGATTGAATTTACAGAAGAGGTAAAAGCATTTAAAAGTTCAGGAAAATCAAAAGAAGAAGTATTTGAAGAAGCAAAACTGGTGCTGGATGACTTTAAAACCGGTGGCGGCTGGTTTGGTGGGTTGATTGGTTTGGTTTTCGGAATTACACTGGCAAGTGTATCAATATTCAGATACAGAAATGGTTACACAACTAATAAAGGAGAATGTTTTAGTTGTGCAAGGTGCTTTGATTATTGTCCGGTGAAGGAAGATGAGTAAGTTTTTTACACAGAGATATATCGAGATTGCACAGAGATTCATAGAGAAAAATTTTGTAAAAACTCTGTGTAGTTCTGTGGTACTCAGCACATCTCTGCGAAATAATTTTTATAAATGAAGATACCATACAACAAAAAATCAATCTGGGGATCTCTCTTCTTTTTATCCCTGACTGTTATGTTCCTGTTCTTTGGGCAACCTTTGTATCAAAAAATAATGGGTATTGTATTTCTATTGCTGGCTATTGTAATGTTTAATTATCAGAATGGTTTTGAAATTACAGCAGATAAACGAATTAGGAGGTATTGGTCATTTTTTAAATACACCTTAGGAAAATGGGAGTTTTTACCTCCAGTAAAGTACATTCTTTTATTACGTGTAAAACAAAAAGATAAAGGACTATTTAGAAATACATCTTATTTACATTGGAACCAAGAACCTGCAAGTAAAAATATTTATCAACTAAATTTAATTTATCAAAATAACAAAAAACATAAACTTATTTCAACCAACTTATCAAATGCAGAAAAGTATGCTGATGAGTTAGCCAATTTACTAAAAATCAATATAAAGAAGGCAGTGTAGTCTAAAATAACCTGTGCATCTCCGAGGTTCTCTGTGAGCCTCTGTGAAACAACTATGTGAAATAATTATTAACATGGAAAAGAAGAAAATGAACATACAACTCTGGAAAAGAATAGCTTTAATTGCCGGTATTTTTGCTATCTTGGTTTCGGTTTTGCTCATTGCCAACTATGTGCAATTGAGTAGAATGGATCCTGCTAATATTGAAACTATAAATACACTGGTTGAGCGTTTGGCTGAAAATCCGGATGACAATGCCTTACGGGAGCAAATAAGGGAGCTTGATTTACTAGCCCGCAAAGCTTATTTTACAAATCAATGGCAGATCAAAACAGGAGGATACCTTCTTTTGGTTGCTGTTTTAGTAATTGTTGTAGCGTTTCAAATCATTAACTCAGCAAAAGAAAAACTACCAGAGATAACCGAAGAAAAAGGAATTGATTATTTAACCAACCAAATTGCTACCCGAAAATGGGTGTCAATAAGCGGAGTTTCAATAGTGGCAATTGCCCTGCTTTTTGCTTTTTTAACGCATAACAAGCTCGGGAACGCATTTGCTCAAAACAATGAAAATACTGCCCAAACTGATTCAATTACCGAAGACCTTGCTGCTGTTGAGGAAGAAGCGGTTGATTTAACAATTGAAGAAACAGACAGTTTAACCATTGAAGAACAATCTCTTGAACCAGACAGTGCAATTGCTGAAGCAGATACAACAGAAGCCCTCCCCGAATTTCCAACTTACAAAGAATTAGTAAGTAATCATCCTAGCTTTAGAGGTTATGGAGGCAATGGGATTTCAAATCATAAAAATGTACCCACCAGTTGGAACGGAACCAGTGGACAAAACATCAAATGGAAAGTGAAAGTTCCTTTACCAGGCTATAATTCGCCAATTGTTTGGGAAGACAGAGTGTTTTTAACAGGTGCAAACGCCTCAAAAAGAGAAGTTTATTGTTTTGATAAAAATACAGGCAAAATTTTGTGGACATTGCCAGTTACAGGTATTCCCGGGTCAGGAGCTGCACCTAAAGTTACCGATGATACTGGCCATGCAGCACCCACTGCAGCTACAGATGGCAGAAGAGTTTATGCGATTTTCTCAAACGGAGATATTATTGCTTGCGATATGGATGGAAAAAAAGTTTGGGGAAGAAACCTTGGTGTTCCAGGAAATCATTATGGTCACTCCTCGTCACTCATGGTTCACCGAAACATGGTTTTTGTACAGTATGATCAGCGCAGTGGCGGCAAAATTATGGCTTTGGATGTAAAAACCGGAAAAACACTTTGGAGCACCACCCGAAAAGTGAAAATTTCCTGGGCTTCTCCAGTAGTGGTTTACACAGGTAAGCAAACAGAAATTATTTTGGCTTCCGATCCTTTTGTTGCCTCCTATAATCCATGGACTGGAAAAGAAAACTGGAAAATAGACTGCATTTTTGGCGAAGTTGGGCCTTCAATAGCATATGCCGATGGAATTGTTTTCGCACAAAACGAGTATGCTCGTGGAGTTGCAATAAAATTGGGCGAAAAACCTGAAATTTTATGGGAATTTGATGAATACCTTTCCGATGTACCAAGTTCAGTAGCCACAAAAGATTATTTGTTTAGCGCCACAAGTTATGGAGTGGTTTTTTGTCAAGAAGCAAAAACCGGAAAAATGCTTTGGGAACAGGAATTCGGAAATGGCTTTTACTCCTCTCCTATTCTGGTAAGTGGTAAAATCTATCTATTTGATAAAAAGGGTATTGCGCATATATTTTCAGCCAGTGGCCAATATAAAAGTTTAGGATCACCTGCTTTAGGAGAGGATGTGGTAAGTACACCTGCTTTTGTTGAAGGAAATGTTTTTGTGAGGGGATTGACTAATTTGTATTGTATTGGAAAATAAAAAAGAATTTTACACAGAGACGTACGGAGAACCGCAGAGATTCACAGAGCATAAACCTCGGTGTATCTCTGTGTCACTCCGTGTATCTCTGTGAAATAACTTTGTGAGAATGATAGAAGAAATAAACAACATAGTTGACCAAATAGTAGAAGAAAAAGGAAAGTCTCCCGAGGCTGTTATCCCTGTACTTCAGGCTATACAGGAAAAGTTCAATTATCTGCCCCAAGAGGCTTTACAAAGAGTTTGCAAGGTTTCTGAAATTACCCAGGCTCAGATAACAGGAATTTCTACCTTCTATTCACAATTCAGGCACGAACCCGCTGGGAAACACATTGTAAAAGTCTGTGTTGGAACTGCCTGCCATGTAAAAGGAGCGTTGCTTGTTTATGATACTTTTAAGCGCGAACTAAATATTGCAGATAAACAAGATACTGATGCTGAAAAGTTATTCACCATAGAAAAAGTTGCCTGTTTAGGTTGCTGCACCATTGCTCCCGTTGTTCAAATTGATGAAGTTACCTACGGTAATGTAGAAACGGATAAGGTAAAAGAAATCATAGAGGATTTCAAAAATGCGAAAGACAAACCCAATGATCAACTTGTTAAATCTTTCAATAAAAAAGAAACACAGGGTGAAATAAGGGTTGGGTTAGGTTCGTGCTGTATTGCCAGCGGTAGTCATGATGTAAAACAAGAAATAGAAAAAAACCTCTCAAAGAGTAAAATTCAGGTAGATGTAAAACAGGTGGGGTGTGTAGGTGTATGCAATCAAGTGCCTCTTTTAGAGATTCATAAACCTAATGAAGAACCTGTTTTTTATGCAAAAATAAAACCTGAAGATGTAAAAAAAATCATTAACACACATTTTAAAGCAACTAACCTGTTTGACAAAATAAAGAATGACTTTTTTAGCATGTTCGACAATATGTTGGTAAAAAATGTACCAGAAACAATTAACAGGTACCCTGCAAATAAAAGAGATACACCAATTTCAGAGTTTTTGGATGGTCAGATATACATCTCTACAGAACATCGTGGTGTGTTAAAACCCTCTGATTTAGATGAATATAAAAGCCTTGGTGGTTTTGAAGGCCTTAAAAAATGCCTGAAATTGTCGCCACAGGAAATTGTTGATATTATTAAAGAAAGCGGACTTAGAGGACGTGGTGGTGGTGGCTTTCCTTCGGGCACAAAATGGCAGTTGGTTAAAGATGCTAAAGCTGATAAAAAATACATTATTTGCAATGGCGATGAAGGCGATCCTGGTGCATTTATGGACAGAATGTTATTGGAATCCTATCCGCACCAAATTATTGAAGGACTGATTATTGCAGCCTATTCTGTTGGTGCAGATGAAGGTATACTGTACATTCGTGCAGAATATCCGCTTGCTGTTATCAGAATAAATGAAGCCTTAGAAATTGCTAAAAACGAGGGCTTATTAGGTGAAAATATCCTGAATTCTGGTTTTTCTTTTAATCTTTCGGTTTTTGAAGGTGCCGGAGCCTTTGTTTGCGGCGAAGAAACTGCATTGATTGCTTCCATTGAAGGAAAAAGAGGGCTTCCGTCCATGCGTCCCCCCTACCCTTCGGAAAAAGGATTGTGGGAAAAGCCAACTTTAATCAATAATACCGAAACTTTTTCATTAGTTCCATGGATCATCAGACATGGAGCAGAAGCTTTTACAAAAATTGGAACCGAAAACAGCAAAGGCTCAAAAGTATTTGCACTGGCAGGAAAAATTAGAAGAGGAGGGCTTATTGAAGTTCCCATGGGGATTACCATTCGAAAAATAATCGAAGATATTGGAGGAGGCATAGCCGAAGGCAAACAATTTAAAGCAGTGCAGATTGGAGGCCCTTCCGGTGGATGCATTCCTGCTTCAATGGCCGATACTCCTATTGATTTTCAATCACTGGAAAAATTGGGTGCCATGATGGGCTCAGGTGGCTTAATTGTACTGGATGAAAGTGATTGCATGGTGGACATTGCCAAGTACTTTTTATCGTTTACGCAGGATCAATCGTGTGGAAAATGTACTTTTTGCCGTGTTGGGACCAAAAAAATGCTGGATATTCTTGAAAAAATTACAAGTGGAAAGGGAACCAACAAAGATTTAGAGGTACTGGAACAATTGGCCGAAAGTACAAAAAAAGGAAGTATTTGTGGTTTAGGTAGAACAGCACCAAATCCGGTTCTTTCAACATTGCACTATTTCAGAGAAGAGTATGAAGCTCATTTACAGGGAGTTTGTCCCTCTGGAAAATGCCAGGATTTAATAACCTATAGCATAACTGATGATTGTATTGGATGTACTATTTGTGCGCAAAAGTGTCCGTCAGATGCCATAAAATATACACCCTATCAAAAGCATGAAATTGAAGTTAATAAGTGTATTAAGTGTGATATTTGTAAACAGGTATGTCCGGAGGATGCGGTAGTTGTGATATAATTACACAGAGGTTCACTGAGAGACGCAGAGATACACAAAGAAAAGCTCTGTGGTACTCTGAGTGTCTCTGTAAAACAAAAAACAATACATATGAAGTTTATAAACGAATTATCAGGTGAAATAATAGCTTGTGCAATTGAGGTTCACAGGCATTTAGGTCCTGGATTATTAGAATCAGCTTACCAGGAATGTTTGTGTTATGAGTTAAATCAAGCAGGATTAAATTTTGAAAAGGAGAAAAAACTGCCAATTATTTACAAAGATATCACTCTTGATCATGGTTATAGAATTGACCTATTAGTTGAAGATAAAATAGTGATTGAATTGAAAACTGTAGAAACTTTTACCGATGTCCATTTTGCACAAATATTAACATACATGAAATTAGGAGGTTATGAATTAGGCTTGCTAATGAATTTTAAAGTAAAAATGTTAAAAAACGGAATTAAAAGGTTTATAATTTAATAATTACACAAAGATGCATAGAGATTCACAAAGAAAGACCTCCGTGTATCTCTGTGAAACAACAAATATGATTAAACTTAAAGTAAATAACAAGAAAATAACTGTTGAAAAAGGAACAACCGTTCTTAATGCAGCCAAAGAACAAGGTTTTGAAATTCCTTCAATGTGCTATAAAGATGGTTACTCCAATCATCCATCGTGCATGGTTTGTATGGTAAAAGATGCCAAAACCGGTAAACTTTTCCCTTCGTGTGCCATTGAAGCAACTGAAGGAATGGAAATTATTACAGATGATGAGGAAGTAAAACAATCAAGAAAAGAAGCCCTGGAACTGCTTTTGAGTGATCATGTGGGCGATTGCGAAGCACCATGCGTTCTCACCTGTCCTGCCGGCATGAACATTCCTCTTATGAACCGCTTAATTGCTGAAGGTAAATTTGCAGAGTCGTTAAAAGTTGTGAAGGAAGAGATTGCCATTCCTTTAATCTTGGGCTATATCTGTCCTGCACCCTGCGAAAAAGCCTGTCGAAGAGGTGATATTGATGATCCTGTTTCTATTTGCATATTAAAAAAATACGTTGCAGCCGAAGATTTAAAAGATGAGGTTTACCTTCCTGAGAAAAAAGCCAAATCGGGAAAAAAGGTTGCAATTATTGGCTCCGGGCCTGGAGGTTTATCAGCGGCTTTTTATTTGCTAAAATTGGGGCACAATTGTACTTTGTTTGACAAAAATGCTGAAGCCGGTGGTACATTGCGCTATGAAATTCTTGAAAATCAACTTCCAAATGAGGCTATTGATAAAGAAGTGAACCTGATAAAAAAGTATGGTGCTGAATTTAAGTTCAATACAACAATAAGCAGCGAAGTGTTTGAAAATGAGCTTTGTAAAAACTTCGATGCCGTAATTATTGCCAGTGGTGAGTACGAAGGTTCTGTGGCCGAAACTTTAGGTTTTAATGTAGGTAAATCTGGTATTATTGTAAATAAAGACACCCAGGAAACGAATATACCTGGAGTTTTTGCCTGCGGTAGTATCATCCGCTCACGAAGAATGGCCATCAACTCGGCTGCACAGGCAAAAGTTGCAGCAGAATCAGCAGATGCTTATTTGAAAGGCGAAGCTCCAACAGGAAAACACCGAATGTTTAACTCTAAATTTTCAAAATTAATTGAGCCTGAATTTGAGGAATATTTGAAAGAATCCACTTCAGATCCAAGGGTAGAACTTGAAAATGGCAAAATGGGTGATTTTTCTGTGGAAGAAGCCATTATTGAAGCCAAACGCTGCATGCACTGCGATTGCAGAAAAATTGACAATTGTAAGCTACGTATTTTCTCAGATGAATACCAAGCAGACCGTAAAAAGTTTGATTTTGGAGAACGAAAGGTGATTAAGAAAGTAGATCAACACGAATCAGTGATTTATGAACCTGAAAAATGCATCCGATGCAACCTGTGTACAGATATTACCAGAAAAAAACAAGAATTAACCGGTCTTTCAAGTGTTGGAAGAGGATTTACAGTTGAAATAAATATTCCGTTTAATCAGGAATTGGGTAAAGCGTTGACAGAAACGGCTTTTGAGTGTGTGGAATCTTGTCCTACGGGAGCTCTCGCATTCAAATTTCACAGAGATACACAAAGATAGCACAAGAACTCACAGAGAAAGAGCTCCGTGCATCTCTGTGATTCTCCGTGTAACTATGTGCAACAAAATAAAAACTATGAAAAATTTTTTAATTATACTCATACTAGTTTTCCCTCTAAATTTAATTTCCCAAAGCTCCACCTGCTGGCCATCATTCCGCGGAAATCCTTCATTAACGGGTACTACAAAAGTCCAAATTCCGGATAAACTAAAATTATTATGGACCTACAAAACCAGCGATGCCATAAAATCCTCTCCTGTTTATTGTGGTAAGAATATTTATATTGCTTCGATGGATGGAGGAATTTATTCCATTTCATCACAAGGCAAGTTGAACTGGAAATACGAGACAAAAAGTTCATTTGAAGCAGCCCCCCTTTATCTTCATCACATCATTTATATCGGCTCAATGGATGGAATAATATATGCTATTGATGCCAAAACCGGCAAAGAGAAATGGAAATATACTACTGAAGGGCAAATTTCGGGTGCTTCGAGCTGGGTTTTATCTAAAAATAAAAAAAGCAAATTGATTTTAACTGGCAGCTACGATTACTTTTTGCATGCAGTAGATATGTTTTCAGGAAAAGCTGTATGGAAATATGAATCAGATAATTACATAAATGGTGCGCCTTGCACAAACGGTGAAGTTGCCCTTTTTGGTGGCTGCGATGGATTCCTGCACATAGTAAATGTTGCAACTGGAAAATCGGAAAAAATGGACATTGGCACCTACATTGCCTCCTCGGCTTCCATTGATGAAAATCGCTGTTTTTTTGGTAATTATGATGGAGTATTCTATTGTGCTGATTTTAAAGCGAAAAAAATAATATGGAAACATACAGGAGCAGGTGCATTTTTAGCTTCTCCGGCAGTGAAAGGCGAAAAAGTGATTATTGCTTCGCAAGATAAACAGGTTTACTGCTTCAATAAAACAGATGGAAAAATAATATGGAAATATAAAAGCCTTGGAAAAATTGATGGCTCACCGGTAATTGCAGGTAACAAGGTTGTTTTTGGTTCAGGTGATGGACGAGTTTATATGCTTGATATTGAGGATGGTGCAAAAATTTGGTCTTACGAAATTGGTAGTGCCATAGTCAGCTCTCCTGCCGTGGTGAAAAACAGGTTAATTATTACATCAATGGATGGTAGTGTTTATGTTTTTGGTCAGAAATAAAACAGAATTAGTTTTTACACAGAGGTTCACGGAGAAAGGCTTTTTACGACTCTAGTAAACTTACTACTTTACAAGCAAAATTATAAAAATGCTTCCATTGGATAAATATCTGGTATATTATAAAATAGAGTAATATAAAAATAGAACAAAACTGTTAAATTAGTTAGCTATTCTGAAAATTAAATCAGTATAAATCAGCGTTGCAATGCATATGTGTTATCAGTGTTCCATAAAATATCATAAAACATGAAAATAGTTAACATCGTTCCTGGTTTTGGAGGTACGTTTTATTGCGGTAACTGTCTGAGAGACAGTGGATATACAAAATCACTTATCAATTTGGGCCATGATGCAATAATGCTGCCCATTTACCTTCCATTAAACTTTAATCATGATGTGGAAGATAGCGATACTCCTATTTTTTACGGGGCGGTAAATATTTATCTAAAACAAAATTTCAAGCTTTTTAAAAATATGCCCGGCTGGTTGGAGAAATTCTTTAACTCCCAACCCATCTTAAAATATGCTGCAAAAAAGGCCGGCTCAACCAGAACTGAAGGATTGGAAGAAATGACTATTTCTATGCTTAACGGCAGTGATGGCAAACAAAAAGTAGAACTTCAGGAATTAATTGATTTTCTGAAAGTTCATGAAAAACCTGATGTACTTCATTTATCCAATGCTTTGCTAATGGGTATTGCCAAAGAAGTGCGCGAACAGCTTAATATACCGGTTGTTTGCTCGTTGCAAGATGAAGATGTTTGGGTAGATGCCATGAATGATAAATACCGTGAAAAGGTATGGAAGCTAATGAGCGAAAAAGCTAAAGATGTGGATGCTTTTATTGCTGTTAGTGATTACTACGCAGCTGAAATGAAGAAAAAAATGCTGATACCAGATGAAAAAATGAATGTTGTTAGCATAGGAATTGATACCAGTTTATACAACTATTCCAAGCCTGTTTTCGATTCACCAGCAATAGGATATTTATCAAGAATGAACGACGAAAACGGTTTTGAAATTTTAATTGATGCCTATATTTTATTAAAGCAAAAGCCAGCATTCAAAGATGTAAAACTCAAATTAACAGGTGGTTATACGGGAGACGACAAGAGGTTCATCAACAAACAAATAAAAAAATTGAAAAAGGCAGGCATTTTTGAAGATGTTGAATTCATTGAAAAGTTCTGTAAAGAATCTTTAAGCAATTATTTTAAAAAAACGACCATTTTATCAGTGCCGGTTTTAAAGGGTGAAGCTTTTGGAACCTATCAGCTAGAATCTTTAGCTTGTGGAACCCCTGTAGTTCAACCCGCTTTGGGAGCTTTTCCAGAAATTGCAAAAAATACAGGCGGTGGTGTTACTTTTGAACCAAATACACCTGAAAAACTAGCAGAAAAATGGATTGAAGTACTTTCTGAACCTGAAAAAATCAAAGAAATGAGTAAAAAAGGTAGGGAATCGGTGCTAGCAAAATACTCAAACGAGGTGTTGACTAAACAGGTTTTTGAAGTTTATGAAAAAGTTGTAAATCTTTAAAATAATGTATTATGGAATACAAAAATATTTTGATAATCATAAACTTACCTGTTCTTATAGGAACAATATTTATTCTTTATCAAAAACCATCTTTATTTCAGTAATAATATAATCCATTTTTTCATCAACAAGTGAACTTATTTTCTTTCGAATCAATCTTTTCTCAACAACTGCAATTTTATGAAAATAAATATAATGTGATTGATTTCCTTTAAGTGGAGTTGTAACATCACTATTTGTAAATTCTACAGGGGATAAACGCATTTTCCTTTGTGAAGAAATTTGTGCCAAAATAATGTCTTGAGGACAATTGATTTGAGTATTTGATACTACTATTGCTGGTCTTACTTTGCTTGATCTCAAATCAGTGAATGGAAAAGGAACAATAACAATATCACCTTGATTATATGTCATATTAATCTAAATAAGAAGCCCAATAATCATCATCTTCTTCCTCCCAAAGTTCTTCAAATGATCCTATAGAACTTTCCAATGCTAATTTTGTTAATTCAGAAATCCCAAAGTCACAAACCATTGAAGGTTCAATAATTCTTACAATTACATCTTTGACACCTGAATTTACAGGGTTTAAAATCATATTTCTAAAAATATTATTAACAATAGGATCTTCTGTATAATTATCATTATACTTAAATGTTTTTTGAGCCTGATATGTATTTAGTGTTATTGTCATTTTGTCTCTTTTCTCAAAAGATTTAATTGTTCAGATATATCATTTGCAGATTTATAGCAAACATCTGCAAATCTCATAAAGTGAGGTAAAGTCATTATAATACGTTGCCCTACTTCTGCAGTTTTTCCATCCTTATTTCTAATGCCTAACTCAAGTGAAACTGTTTCATTATTAACTTGTATCTGAACAATATCAGTAAAAATGGTTTCAATTCCATTTTTTGAATATTCAAATTTAATCTGGTTAAGATTTTCTTTGGACATTTAATTCGTCTTAATTTTTTAAATAACGACAAATAATTAACAAAAAGTGTTCAAAACTAATACTAATTTATGAAAATAAACAAATTAAAGCATAATCAAAAACATTAATTTTTATTTTTAATAATATAGTTCGTTTCCTTCACTAACAAACGATACAACACCGGCACCACCAACAAGGTAAGAAATGTTGATACCAACAACCCCCCAATAATTGTCCAACCCATTGGTGCCCACATAGTTCCACCTTGTAAAGTTAAAGGAAGCAGGCCTCCAATAGTAGTCAGTGTGGTTAAAATAATTGGTGTAAAACGAGTTTCACCAGCAATTTGCAGGGCTTCTGTCATGCTTTTGCCCTCTTTTCGCAACTGGTTGGTAAAATCAACCAAAATAATGGAGTTATTAATCACAATACCTATTAAACTTGTTAAACCAATAAAAGAAGTAAATGAAAAAGTATAGCCCGAAATTAATAATGCCCAGATAGAACCAATTATTGCCAAAGGAATAGCAGCAAAAATGATTAAAGGCTGTACAAATGAACGAAATTGAAGCACCAGCACAGCAAATATTGAAATCAATGCAATAATTACCGCTATTTGCATCCCACCAAAACTTTCTTCACGGCTTTCTAGCTCACCTCCAATGTGATAGCTGTACCCTGTTGGGAAGTTGTAATTTTCCAATTCTTCTAAAACAGGTGCCATAATATCATCAATTACGGCACCTTTGCCAACATATCCACTAATAATTACTGAACGTTGCAAATCAAACCTTGAAATTTGCCCAGGTTCTTTTTTAAACTCCATTTTTGCCAGTTGGTTCAATGGAATAATTTTTCCCGACATGGATTTTACATATACTTTGTCAAAATCATCCACAGTAAAGTCCTGACCAACAGGCATACGCATTTCAATATCGTATTCTTTGCCCTCTTTATCCCGGAAGGTAGAAATAACCATTCCGTTTACGGCTGTACGTATTGTTCGGTCGATTTCAAAAATAGGTACACCATACATGCTGGCCTTTTCTTTGTTGATATTGAAATAGATGTCTGTTCGTTTTTTTGAAAGGTTATTATTAAGGTTGATTGCCCCAGGTTGTTTGCGTAGCAATTCTTCAAAATGTTTCGAAATTTCTGCTAATTTATCTAAATCATCACCTTTAATGTACACCATAATTGGTGCATCGGCATCGGGCCCTTGTTCAAACTCTTTTACTGCTATTTTGGCCCCTGGTATTTTATTTAACCTGTTTCTTAAGGTATCTACCAGGGCATCGAACATTTCCAGGTTGTAATATTTTGTTTTAAGAAAAATATTACCATAATTGCTGGCATAGTTGTGCGAAAATACATTGTAATATATCCTTGGATTACCATGTCCTACATTTGAGGCATAATACTCCACAATGTCCATTGTATCGAGCACACTTTCCACCTTTTTTATAACCTCATCTGTTTTATCAATATTGGTAGCATCGGGTAAATCAACCTCAATCATTAACTGAGGTTTTTCAGCTTTAGGAAAAAAACTAACACCCACAAAACCAAATACATACATTGATAAAATAAACATAATTGTTGCTGCTCCAACCGTCAACCATCGTTTTTGCAGTGCTATACGAAGAGCATTTCTGTATGGTCCATTAACTATTCGTCGTAAAAAATCAGTCTTTTTTATCGCAGCTGCTTTTTGATTTTTCAACGGTTTCTTTAAAACTTTTGAACTAACCAATGGGGTTAAAGTTAAAGCCAGAACAAGCGAAATAACAAGCGTAGCAACTACAGTTACAGGAAGCCCCCGGATAAACTCACCGGTAGTTTCAGGCATCATAGCAATTGGAATAAATGCCAAAAGTGTTGTTACAGTGGCACTAATAATTGGCCATCCTATTTCCTGGGCGGCCATTACCGCAGCTTCTGCCCTGGTTTTTCCCATCAAAATGTACCGGTTAATGTTCTCAATCATTACAATTGAGTTATCCACCAAAAGCCCAAGAGCAACTACCAAACCTGCTATTGTCATTTGTTCCATACCAAAATCCAGGATATCTATTACCCCAAGCCCAATCATTACTGATAGTGGGATACTTATCATTACAATAATTGCCGACCGAAAACCAAGCGCCAATAAAATAATAGCACCCACTAAAATAATACCTTGTAACATATTGGATAAGAATCCATTAACCCTATCAGAAACATCTTCGGACTGATCAAAAACTAGTGCCAGTTGAATGTCTTTATCAAGACTGGTTTTAAACTTATTGAGAACTTTATCTATATCTGCCTTGGTGTTGAAAATATTTCGCCCTTCTTTTTGGTTAACTGTAATAAAAATGGCTTTTTCGCTATTTACACGGGCAAGGTATTTATCATCTTCGTACTCAAAATTTACCTCAGCAATGTTTTTTAGATAAATAATCCTTCCTTCATAAGAATTAACCACCGTGTTTTTAATTTCTTCGAGGTTCTGATAAGAACCACTGGTTTTTACTCCAAAGCTTTTATCAGATATTTTTATGGCACCACCAGGAATATTTGCATTGTTGCTCACCACTGCATTCATTACCTGTTCAATAGGAATGTTCATCAACGCCATTTTTTCAATATCGAGAGCTATCCTTACTTTTTGCTCTGGAGAGGCCACTATTTCAACTTTTTTTACGCCGTTTACCAATTTCAAATCTTTTTTCAGCTTTTCGGCTTTGTCATTCAGTAAACGGTAACTGGCTGAATCAGAGACCAATGCCAACTGCAACATGGCCACATCCGAAGGTGTCCATTTCTGGGTAATAATGTCGTAAATATCAGCGGGTAAGTCGGCTTTTATTGAGTTTATTTGCTGCAATACCTTGTCGTATTTCTCATTTGGGTCGGAACCGTAGAAAAACTCAATAGTAATATAAACCAAACCATCGTTTATGGTGGTGTTTATTTGTTTAATATCATCAATTTCGTTTAATGCATCTTCAACCGGGGTAGCCACCAGTTGTTCCAAATCAACCGGACTGGTACCGGGATAAATTAAAACTACCGAAGCTCCGGGGATATCAATCTCGGGATTTTCGGTACGTGGCATGGTTAAATACGAAAAAATTCCTGCTACTAAAAGCAGTAATACAAGCACTATTGTAAACTGATAATTATTTATTAATGAGCGAGTTATCTTCATTTCTTTAGATGTGAGATATGAGTATTGAGATATGAAAATTGTGAGTTTGGATACCCGCCAAGCGGATCAATCCATTAATTTTAATTTAATTATGCTAAACTTGGGTGTTTATTTAACAAACCGCTAAACGGGTATTGAAAGTTTACTTGCTTACCAACTGGTTATCCCTGTTAACAATTTTTATTTTAGAGTTGCTGCTTATGTATCCTGAACCTTCAGTAACTACCTGATCGCCTTTTACAAGATCAGATTGCACATACATTACTTCATCATGAATATCCATAATATTTACTTTTTCGCGAACAACCATATTGTCTTTCTCAATTTTATAAACAAAACCTTCACGCTCATTTGCTTCAACTAAAGAGTTTACAGGTATTACATCATACAACTCGGTTTCTGATGGAAAAATATCAAACCTTGCAAACAGGCCCGAAGCCAGCTTAATATCTTTGTTACTTATTGTTAATTCTATTTCGTAGGTGCCTGTGTAAGGATCGGCAAAAGTTCCAATTTCTGTTAGCTCTGCTTCTATTTCTTTATTCGGATAAGCATCTAATTTTACTTTGGCTTTATCGTTTTCGCTAATGCTAAATATTTGAGATTCAGAGATATTTGCCCTTACCACCCAATCATCGGCACTCGAGCCAAAAATAAAAACAGGATGACCAGAGCCAATTAGTTCATTGCGTTCTGCCAAGCGTTTTAAAATTTTGCCATTTTCGGGAGCTACAATTTTCGAGTATTTTATATTAAAATCGGCAATTTCGAGGGTCGATTTAGCATATTCTAATTGTGTTTTTGCATTTTCAAGCTGTTCCAGGGTTGCTACACTATCTTTGTACAAATTTTGGGCACGCTCAAAGTCTCTTTTTGCTTTTTCGTAGCCCAAACGCGCCTGATTTTGTGTAGCCTCAATCTCACTGAGATTAAGAACAGCTAATACTTGTCCTTTTCTGACTACTTGTCCTTCATCAACCAGAATATTTTTGATAATGCCACTTGTTTTAAAAGCCAATTTTGCTTCTGCTTTTGAATACACCTTGCCAACCAAATGGACAGGGTTAACTATTTGTTTTTCATCAACATACACTGTTACTACTTTTACAGCATCATCGCTTTCAATAGCTACTTTTTTATCTGCACATGCCGATAAAACAACTAGTGGCAGTATGATTGTTAATTTTGTTAGTGTTTTCATATTTTAGAAATTAGTTTATTAGAAATTAGAACTTGCTTTTGGTCTTTGGTAACTAATGTTAAGTCACATCTTATATGAGGGTTGCAATTATCCGCTTAGCGGTTTTTATACCGTCAAAATAGTATTGACATGACACTAGTGTCATGTCAAGGCCAATGTTTCTGGTGACAACACCTGGCAAGTGCACCAGGGGCTATATCAAAACTAACTTTTGGTCGCTGAGCCTGTCGAAGTGAATACTGATAACCAACAAGATGGGCATTTCGACAAGTGGTACACTGAGCCTGTCGAAGTGCTCAATGACCCTCACTTTTAAGACTTTTGATACAGTCCCAGATTACCAGAAATATCAAATTTGACTTGACACTAGTGTTATGTCAAGGCTTGTTTGTCAGGTGACAACACCTGACAAGTGCACCAGCCAGGTGTTGTCACCTGGCTAATTTACCAGAAATATCAAATTTGACTTAACACTAGTTACTAGCATCCAGAAACCAGCAACTATTTTAAAAAGTTTCTTCCGTTTGTTTCTGATATTCAGCTAGTTTTATATAAAAATCATACACCTCAATCCAATAATTTTCTTTTGCATTGGTAAGTGTTGTTTGCGCATCAAGGTATTGAAGCAGGCTGGCCTGACCTTCTTTGTACTTTTTGTTGATTAAGTTAAAAGTTTGTTCAGCACTGGTTTGTTGTTCTTTTGCGGCTTTTATTGCTTTTTCAGATGCCATTAAATCAAGAAATGCAGCATTTATTTGCAATTCTAACTGATTTTGAAGTTCTTGTTGCCTTGTTTTTAAAACTTCTCCATCAATTCTTGATTGTTGGATTTTAGCTTTTCGCTTTTTTCCAGTAAATAAATCCCACTTAAGCACTAATGACACTGTTGCAAAATCGTCTTCATCAGTAAATCGATATTCTTCGCCCTGAAAGCCATAATCAGCTGCTAATAAAACTGTTGGCAAATAATCAGAGCCATACATCTTTTGGCTCAGTTTGTTGGCACTCGCGTAGGAGTCGAGCATTTCTAGCTCACTCCTACCCGATGCCAGGTCGCTGGGTGAAGAATTTCCCTGGATTGTTGGCAAACTCTCGCCCAGTGTTTTTTCAATGAGGATTTCACTATCTAAATCCTTGTTTAATAAAAAGTTAAAGTACTTTCTGGTGATACTTACATTTTTTTCAGCCATGGCCATTTGCTGGTCTAGTTTGCTTAATTCCGCTTTTGAACGGTAAATGACATCAATGGTTACCTTGTCGTTTGCATACAAACTCTCATTCACCCGAATGTTCTCCAGCACCAGTTTTCTTGTTTCATCAATTAACTCAACTGCTTTATTGGCCTTTAAATGATTAAAATAAGCTGTTTTAATTTCAGCAACAAGGTTACGCTGATAAATAGTTTTGTTTATGGATTTTGAATTGGCAAGTTCTTTTTTAATTTTTGTATTGTAATAAATGGTTGGGTTAAAAACCGGCTGCACCAACGAAATTTTTGTTTCTTGTTCAAATGGGCGCAAAAACTGAATCTGTTCATTTTTAACCTGGGGAAAGTTGTTTGATGCTGTTAGCGTATTTAAGGTTGAGTAAACCGGGTTCATTAAATCACCTATAGGGAAATCGATGGTCCGCCCACCACTTGAAAAAGTAGCCCTTGCATTAATTGATAGTTGTGGGAAAAAATAACTCCTCGCTTCATCAATGGCATAAAGGCTTTTTTTGTAATCCAGCTTTTGTTGTTTTAATGCAAGGTTGTTTTCAATACCTTCTTTCACATAGGCATCTAAAGTAGCTGTTTGCCCTAATAGAACAGTTGTTTTTATAAGAAAAAGAAGAATTATGACAATACGGCTCATTCCAGTTTTAATTTTTGTTTGTTTATTGTTTTATGGTTTATACCGATCCGCTTTTAGTAATTGTTTTACTTCGTAAACTTGTAAAACAAAACTGCAAGTCGATCGGCATATACTAAGTTTCTTTTAATCAACAAAGTGACTTAGTATAATTTTCACCCAAAATTGAGGCGAAATTGATAATCAGTCAATCTATTTTTGTTGAAGGCGATAAATAAATGGTTGAAATGGATTTGAGGAAAGATGAAAGTGAGCTACTCCAATTCATTTATTTTTGTAATAATCGGTCTAAGAATAAAGCTATGACATTAAATTTAGAGCTAGCACCCCATCTGGAGGAAAAAATAAAATACCTCTTATCAAAAGACGGGGGAAATCCTGAGTATTTTTTTCGTGATTTTATTTTCTATAAAATACCTGAATTAGAAAAAGCCATTTTTAAAGCAGAAATAGAAGCCCGGGAATTTGAAAAAAAATATAATCTAAAGTCTGATAATTTTTATAAACAATTTACCTTCGGTAAATTTGGTGATGAAGATGATTTCATGATATGGTCTGGATTATGCGAAATTCTTGAAAAAAATAAAGCTGAATTAGAAAAGCTAAAATGATAAAAAGTATTTCGAAAAACTTGAAAAAGTGATATCAGGCTTTAGAGATATCATATACAAACAAACGATACATAAAAACTTTTACAACGAACAACAAGGCATTATTCGGGGAGAAATTGATTTTATTGATGAAAGTGAGCTTTCTTTTATGGAGTTTAAGGATATTGAATTGAGCGGAAAACTTAAGTACAAATATCACTATATGGACAAGGATAAGAAGCTGATTTTCAGGTATGATAACGCCCAACATCACCCTGAGATAGAGAGCTTTCCTTATCATAAACATATTAATGAAAATGTTGAAGTAAGCGAAGAACCTGAAATGCTTGATGTTCTTTCAGAAATTCAGAAAACCTACAAAATAAACTTTAATTTTTAGCTACAATCTAAGTTTCATACAAATCCTTCTGTCACCTATTCATTACAAAAGTTTTTAGGTGTTATAAAAAAGTTATTGGGACGTTTATATTTTAATTAACTTTATATTAGCAAAATAGTAAGCAACTTTAAAATTAGAATTATGAAAAAAATTAGTTTTTTAGTACCCATTTTAGTGCTACTAATTGGCATTACAAGCTGCAAAAAAGATGATTCGCCATCTTTTGTTGATGATTATAGCCCTAATTTAACAGAAGAAAAAGGCACAGAACACACAGGTGACTATTTCCCTGTGGAAGAGGGTTATAGTTGGTATTATACCGGTAATCAAATACTTACTGGTGAGGTAAAATATAGTGCCGCTGGCCAAAGTAAAACCGAACCTATAAATGAAAGTGCTCCTGTTTACAGCTCTGTTTTGGTAGAGCCCCTTACTTCAGTTACCCTTGAAAGTGGAACTTATATGCTTTACCCTGTATACGATAATTCTGGAGAATCTTATGCCTACCGATATTATGAGAAAAATAATGATGGGGTGTACTTTAAAGCTTTCACTTCTGAATTGGGTGAAATTGTAGAAGTTGAAAACCCTGTTTTTATAAAAAAACCACTGGTTGTTGGCGATAGTTGGGAAGCTCAACCTACAGTTGATCTAAATGCAGGTTTAGGTAATGGTGAATTAGATGATTTTTTAGATGGAGACATCGATGCTACTATCAATTGCAAAATGTATGTAATTGGCATTGAAAATATTAATTGGAATGGCGGAAGTGTATCACCAATTCGTATGGACCAAAGAGCTGAAGCCAATGTTAGTGTACCATTTAATCAAGATGGAGGTAGTGGCACCATAAATATGAACCTAAAAATGACTGCTATTTTGCACCTTTTGGAAGATATTGGGGTAATAAAGCAAGATACTGACATGGACATGGTTATTAATGCATCAGTATCGATGGAAGGACAAAAATTCTCAATGAATATGGATCTCAATATTAAGGGACTATTAGAACTAGAAACATATGATGTTACTGGTTCAGTAACTAAAAATTCGGTAAAAATTACTGATAAGAATGGATTGGAGTTAAATATTGATGATTATCCTGAAGTTTATAAAAAAGTGATTAAGCAAAGTCTGGAAATCAGTAAAATTATTAAAAAATTATTTTAGTACCGAATGGTTATCATGTAACGCAAATTAAAATTTTCTAACATGCTAATCCTTAGGCATTAACTAAAATTTCTTAATCATTCTAATAATGGTTTAGTATAATATTTAAGAAGGGGCTTTCTCAAAGTTATTAAATTATTGGACATTGAACACTTCGACATGCTCAGTAACCAAGCTTGCCGAAGTACAGTATCCAAAATATAGTTTTGAGACAGCCTCTTCTTTTATTCCATTAAATGCTTCTTGCTACTTTCCCTCCATTCAGCATCGTATTTACTCGAAGCATAGTAGATTTTTAAATCTGCATCGTACTTACTATCCACAAAATAGATTTTTTTGTCCGCATCGTACTTACTGTCAACAAAATACCATCTACCGTTTTTGTCAACATCATATTTACTGTCAACCTTAAAAACAACCAAATCGGCATCGTATTTACTGTCAACAACAAAAACTTTAACATCAGCATCGTATTTACTGTCAACAGCATATACTTTTTGCGCAAAGATGTTTCCTGTAGTACAAGCTAAAATTAAAAAGAGAAAAATACTTTTTTTCATGTTTTTTATGTTTGGTTTCTACCAAATTTACAATTTTTTGCTTAGAAAAGGATAGTACAATTTTCATTTTTATAACTAATCAACTTTTTTCCTGCTTTGCTTTTTTTCTGCTTGTTTTTTCTTCTCATCCAACCTTTTTTGCACAGCTGTTTTTGATGGTTTTGTCCGCTTGCGCTTTTTAGCAATCGTTAGCGCTTGTTTAATTAATACATAAAACTTTTCAATACAACGTTCTTTATTGGCTAATTGCGTTCTCTCAGACTGTGATGTAATTTGAAGTACCCCTTCAACATTGATTTTATTAGCCAACTTTAAATTGATAAGCTCTTTTTCATCCTCTGTAAGTAGTTCAGAATCATCAACATGAAAACAAAGCATTACTTTTGTACTGACTTTGTTTACATTTTGTCCACCGGGGCCGCCACTTCGTGAAGTAATAAAAGTAAATTCGGGCGTGAAATCTTTTTCCATTTTGTTGGTACACTGATTTTTTAAGATCTTTATGATTTATTATGACAATAGGTTTTCCCTTTAGTTTAATTTTACATTGCGCTTATAATTTAGTGTTATTTCTTGATTTAAAGCTTTCGTAGCCGTTTTCTTCTGCCTCAAAAGCACTAAATTTTACTGAAAACATCACATTATTTTATTCGCTCAATTAAAATAGATCTTACTTCATTATCTAACTTAATTCCCGAAGGGTCAACCACCACAATATCTTCAAAAATATACTGCCCACCAACTCTTGATTGTTCGAGTATTTTCAAGACTCTGTATTCAACTAGACCATGGAAAATTCGCACAACAGGAATTCGTGAATCATCCAACGAAGAAAATACATAATAAATGACACGGTATTTAAAAAACTGTACCCCTTCGCTAACTATTTCAATTTCACCATTTTTTATTGTAGCGTGAAGGTTTCTGCCTGATTTATAATCAATTATTCGAAAAGTAAGTCCGCCTAGTACACAAGTATCTTTTAATGGTTTAGTATAACCGTAAGGATAAAGTTTGCGTATTTTGTTTTCATCAGCCAAACTATCGGCTGTGCCAATTATCAGTAATGAAGCAAGAAGTATATTTAGTAGCAGAAACTGTTTCATTTTTAACTCAGTTAATACAAATTTAACAAAATAGGTATACAAAGCTGCTTGTTTCTTTTGTTATTACAAATAAGACGTAAATTTTGTTTTTTTCGTTGCAAAATGGGTTTTATTTTATACCGAACCGCTGTTAGTAATTGGTTTGTGCAACCTTTCACCTAATTAAAGCATTAATTAATGTCTGTCCAGAAAGTCCGCTCTCTGAACCTGACACTGACTTTATAGATGGACTTTTATTAGATCAATTAACAAACTTTAACCGTTATTAGAGTAAGGTTTTCTTTAAATTTCGCTTTATTTACATTAAAATTAATTTCAGGTGTTCTTTAAAAATAGATAAAATCAAGGCGCAAGCAAATTCAAATACCGGAGTTTACTCCTGTAAATGAGGATTTTGGATTTGTGAAGTAACGCAGATTTTTTCATTTTTAGAGGTTACCTACAAACTAAAAACCCTAAAATGAACAATAAACGGCACTGCCTGCTTTGCCTGGCTTTAATGGTATTTGCATGCCTATCCACAGCCCAGGAAATTTATGAAGCCCCAACTGCAAAAAAAATAGAACAAATAAACATTCTTCATGGCGATACCACGGTAGATAATTACCATTGGATGCACGATAAATACAACACTGATTTTGTCAACTATCTGTACGCCGAAAATGCCTATGCCGACCGGATGATGAAAGGCTCAGAACTGCTGCAAAAGAAAATATATGAAGAATACCGAAAAAATATACGAGATAATTTTTTAACTAAACCTTACAAAAAAGACCGTTTTTATTATTACACCCGCTACGAAAAAGACAAAGAATTTGCGCTATATTGCCGAAAAAAGGACTCACTAACTGCCAAAGAAGAGGTTTACCTTGATGTAAACAAAATATCAGAAGATTACCTGTTTGCGCAACTGCAGTTTGCACAGGTTTCACCTAATCACAAATTACTGGCTTTTGGTTTAAACACTGAAGGTGGCGATGCTGCCTATCTACAAATTAAAAATCTTGAAACTGGTGAAATTTATCCAGATCAAATTAAAAAAGTAGCTGGTTTTCAATGGACAGGTAATAGTAAAACTTTTTATTATCAACTTGAAAATAGAAAAACAAAAAGAGCAAATACTATTTACCGACACACATTAGGTGATAATGTTAAAAATGACACCCTAATTTACCGGGAAACCAATCCATCAATAGATTTAACAATTTCTAAATCAGGAGAATACCTGTTTTTGGATCGTGGTGCTTTCACTGAAAATGAAGTATTATATCTACATGAAAATACCCCTTTTGGCTTATTTGAAAGATTTGAGCCAATTGAAAAAGGTGTTGAATATAGATTAAGGCACTATAAACAGGAAGATTGCTTTTATATTCATACCAACTGGAAAGCTCCAAACGGATGTTTTTTAAGAGCACCTATCAAACCAACTCAAAAAAAGAAATGGGAGACTATTATTCCTGCCAGGGATAGTGTAATTCTTAGCTATGTGTTAGTGAAAAACAACTACTACATCTTAAAAGAACGAATAAACGGAGAATCACAACTAAGAATTATTAACAGAAAAACAGGTGAAAGCACCTTTATTAAACCCAAACTAGATGTTTATACACTTGGAGTAGGAAAAACTTTTGATTACGATACCTGCTATTTTAGGTATTACTACTCATCGTTTATGCAGCCCGAAAAAACATTTACTCATTATTTAAAAAAACAGGTTGATTCTGTTTTTATCGACACTTTTGAGCAAAAATATGATGTAAACCCTGAAAACTATATTACAAAACGACTTTGGGCGCCTACAAAAGACGGCAAAAAAGTCCCTATGGACATTGTTTACAAAAAAGATTTGGAAATAAATGCTCAAACTCCTGTGTACATGTATGCCTATGCGTGCTATGGTTCAATAGAAGCTCCTTATTTTAATTATAATTTAAAAACCATTCTCGATAGAGGTTTTATTTATGTTTTAGCCCATCCGCGTGGGGAATCTATTTTAGGAAAACAATGGCATGAAGACGGAAGGCTGTTAAAAAAAATAAACACTTACACGGATATTATTGCCTGCTGCGAATACCTGATTAACGAGAATTACACCAGTAAAGGAAAAATTGCTATCCGGGGAGGTTCTGCAGGGGGCATGCTAGTTGGTAGTGTGGTTACCATGCGCCCGGATATTTTTGGGGCAGGAATTGCACAGGTACCTTTTGTAGACGTGCTAAACCAAATGCAGGATACACTTTGGCCAAATATAATCAGTCATTTTGATGAAATTGGCAACCCCTTTAAAAAAGACGAATACGATGCAATAAAAGAATATTGCCCTTATCAAAATACCACCTCAAAGGCTTATCCTAACATATTGGTTACCAGTGGATATAATGATTCAAGAGTACCTATTTGGTCTCCGGCAAAATGGGTAGCAAAGCTTCGGGCGCATAAAAAAGACAGTACAGAGTTGCTGTTTAAAACTAATATGGATGGCGGACACGGAAGGGCACCTGGCCGGTTTGCAGCATTAAAAGAGGAAGCTTTTGTGATGGCTTTTATAATGAAAAGTCTTGGAATTGAAGAAAATTATATAGAAGTGAAGGGGGAAGCGGTTGATAAAGATGGCAGCCCTGTACAATTTGCAAATGTTTACTTAAAAGGAACTACTCATGGTACTTGTACGAACTTTGATGGTGAGTTTTTACTTGAAATACGCAAAGGGCAACCTCAGGAAATCGTTTTTCAGGCCATTGGTTTTTCAAAAAAAATAGTACCGCTTGACTTAAATATGCGTACTTCGGAACTGGAAATACAGATGGAGAACGAAGATCAATACATTTCGCAGGTAATTGTAACCTCGGATGGGAAAGATCCGGCCTATGGGATTATTAAAAATGCACAAAAGAAACGAAAATATTATCTTAACCAGGTAAAAGCCTATACTGCTGACATTTACATGAAAGGAGCAGCGCGTCTGAACGAAATACCCAAAAAAATACCCAAGTTTTTACGCGATCAGGCGCCAGATTCAACAGATATTGGCCTGGTTTATTTATCAGAATCGGTTGCCAGGTATCATTACAAAGCCCCCAATGACTACAAAGAAGAAATGTTTGCTTCAAAAAGTGCTGGTATACAACGTGGCTATAGTTGGAACAGGGCACAGGATGTGTTAATGAGTTTTTATAATAACACAATTAATCTCAAGTGGTATTCCGAGAGAGAATTTATTTCTCCAATTGCCTCATCGGCAAACTTTTACTACAAATATAAGCTAGTGGAGACTTATAACGAACAGGATAAACTGGTACATAAAATAAAGGTGATTCCACGCAGAAAATCCGATCCTATTTTTAAAGGTTTCATTTACATTAACGATGGTACATGGAATATTCATAGTCTGAATTTAACCATTGGCAAAGAATCGCAAATTGAATTTGTTGATAGTCTGAATATTAAACAAAGCCATATTCCGGTAGCAGATAGTATTTACATGCCCCTTTCGATGGAAATTACTGATCATATTAAAATTTTTAAATTTGGCGTAACGAGCAAAAACGTTGGCTTTTTTAACAACTACAAGATAAACCGCAAATTTCCTGAAGATTTTTTCAAACGCGAGGTATTTAGGGTAGAAAAGGGAGCCAATAAAAAGGATTCTGTTTTTTGGGAAGACACCCGCCCTGCCCTGCTTACTTTAGAAGAAGTAAAAAAATACCACAAAAGCGATAGTTTAACCGTTTTAAGGGAATCAAAAACCTACCAGGATTCCATTAACAAAAAAAACAACAAAGTTACATTTGGAAAAATTGCCTTGTTAGGTTATGACTATCGAAACCGATTTAAAAACAGAAACTGGGGTTTTAATAGCATTATTTCGATGGTTGATTTTAACACAGTAGATGGCTGGAGTTTGAATTTTAAACCATACATCTACAAATATGCCGATAGCTTATCCATCCCCTGGTTTCCAAAATGGGATGTTGCGGCAAAACTAAGATACAGCATAAATAACACAAAGCTTTATGGCGAAGCAAAAGGCACATACACCTTTGAATTTTTCAACTTTCAAAGTATTAGATATGAGGGTGGACATATAACAGAACAATATAACCCTGATGTAATTAGTCCCCTGGTTAATTCAATTTACAGCTTATCGCTCAAAGAAAACTATGCAAAACTTTATGAAAAAACGTATTTGAACCTAAACTACGGGGCTAATATTAATACCTTTTTCAGAGTTAGTGCTGGATTTGAATATGCTCATAGAAAGGCACTTAGCAACACTACAGATTATTCGTGGAGCAAAGATGATGAGAAAAGCTACACTTCAAACAATCCTTTATTGCCAGATAATGACGATCCAGCTTTTGCCACCCATAATACACTTACTTTAAACCTGGGAATTCAATTCTTTTTTAAAAGAAATTATTCAACTTATCCTGATTTAAGGCTTTATCACCGATCAAATAAACCGGTTTTAACACTTCATTATAAAAAAAGCGTAAGCGGATTAGGCAGTTCTGTTAATTACGATTATGCTGATTTTCAGGTAACTGATAAAATAGATTTTAAAAACTTTGGTAATTCGCACTACAAACTGGTTGTTGGAGGCTTTTTTAACACAGATTCGATGAGCTTTATTGATTACAAGCATTTTAATGGAAATCAGACCATCTTTTTGCGCAACAAAACTTTAAGCTCTTTCAATTCGCTGGAATACTACAAATTTTCTACTCAAAAAGCCTTTTTCGAAGCTCATTATGAACACCATTTTGATGGCTGGGTTGTGAATAAGCTACCATTGGTAAGAAAACTAAAGTTTCAGACATTGGTAGGTGTCAACTTCTTATACACCGAAGAAAAAAAGGATTATACTGAATTGTTTTTTGGAGTTGAAAACATCTTTAACATGTTTAGGGTTGATTTTGTTGGTCAATATACACAAGAAGACAAATTTAGTCCGCAGTTTAGGATTGGGATGGACTTGGATTTTTAATACTACTTGAGATTATCGAAAAATATTAATAAAGGTGTTTGCTTTAACTACAAAATTAAAATGTTGAGATTTAATAAATTCGATAGCATCAGACCGCGAAAGTGGTCAAACAATAATAACCATGGGCGGTAGCCCGTAGTATTATCCTAAAGAGGGAAACAGAATCCTGAAGGGATTCAATATCTTTCGTTCAACACTTTCAGTGTTGTTAATTTGCGTATTGTTTTGCCCACGGGTTATCACCCGCGGTTATTACTGTTAAAGCCCTTTGGGCTTATGTCTAAATCGAATTGCATTTGCATACCCCGAATATTAATTCTTATAAAAAAGTATTTGTAAAAACGGTTAGATGAGGTTGTATAAATACTCATCGATTTTCCTTAATCTATTCATGAAAAATGTTCGGATAAGTACAGATTTGAACGAAAGTGTACCTTTAATTGATTAATATCCTGTTAAGTTTTCCGTATATTGTTTATTATGAGATAGTTTATTTCTATTGCACCAAATTTGAGGTTTTCTATATATCACCAAAAACTAAATTTATTATGAAAACTATTTTTATTGTATCTACTATTCTTTTCCAATTTTCTATTAACCTATTATTTGGTCAAAGCAGGGATACCTGGCAACAACCCGAGAAAGTAATGGATAAAATTGGTGTAAAACCAGGCATGGTGATTGGTGAAGCTGGAGCCGGACATGGCTATTTTACCTTTAAACTGGCGGAAAGGGTCGAAACGGAGGGGAAAATTTATGCTAATGATATCAGTCAAACAGCTTTGGATGCTATTAACCTGAGTTCGATTAAAAATATTCACACAGTTTGAATTAATTTTTAGCAGAATTTGCAACAAATTTTTGAAGGACTATCAGGATAGTTCTAGAAAATTGGTGTGATTTATGCAAAAATTAATCAAATCTAATAGAAAATTCGGAACTGCAAAGCACTCACCGGAGGTAATCACACCATCTCTGCACTAAAAATCCCTCAAAATAGCCCGCTATTCTTTCTGCATTTTTAGCACATATCTGGTATAATTCCGAATTTCTGTGTTGAATATTTTATGTCGAACTCAGGTTACTAATATCGCCTGCATCACTTCCACTTTCAATATAAACTTTTGGTTGCTGGTTACATGAAAAATCAAAATTACTTAGGTTAAAGTATCGTAAATTTCCATTTCCAGATGATTTAAAATTCACCCTTCGGTTAGGTATATCATAAACCATGCTACGTTCAGTAATTCTTTGTGTAACTACTTCCATGATTGAATAGGAATAATCTAGTAAATCCTCATTATTATATGCATCAATCATTGATACTGCATTATAATATCGATTTAAAGAGGCTACTTCTGCAAGTGAAGGATTTTTCCCAGTATGATAATAGTCAATTGATTCTTCATAGGAGCTATTAGTAATTGCCTTCTTTTCAAGGTTTGCTCCTGTAGTAACTACCAGGTTGCCACCGATGAATTCAATTACAGTAGCCTGTCCTGCATTATCCACCACAAAATAATGCAAATCCCATTCGAACTCTTGTATGGTACGGATGTTAATACTTGAGCACTCATCAACAACCTGGTCAATAGTGGCACAATTGTCTAATAAATACTGCAACAACTGCTCTATTAATATTGTGGGTTGTCAGTTTGTATATGGATAAGTAGAACCGTCTAAAATCAATGCTGAAATTACCAGACCTTCTTCATTTATACCATCTGTAGGAGTATCTTTGCCAATTAAGTTGAACGTTATGCTTCCATATTTAGCTGTCCAGGAAAGGGGCATTGACATTTTCAAACGAGTATTGCTAGCAAACTTTCTGGGCACCCCGCATATTCATCATAACAACGTAATCGCTATATGCATAGTCAAAGTTTCTTCTATAAACAAAAGTGTTGCCATTTGTAAGTAAAAATATTGAACATGCCTTAGCATTATGCATTAATGGGCTCAATAACGGCCAAATACCCAAATTGCATATTAAAAAAATGGTATTAATAGATCGATATACAAATCACAATTAAATCCTGCTCCTTATCGGAACTTTTTAACAATTATTGGCATAAAAGGGCTAAAATACACTTATTTAATATTTATGTTTGCAAAAATTTTCACTTTATGCTTAAAAAGCTTTCATTTTTGCCATTTGCGCAGCTATTCCTTTCTTCGGCACTGCTGTTTGGAACCTGGGTAATTTATATACCAACTATTATTGAAAAACTTGGAATGAGTAAAGGAGAGTTGGGTGTTTCTTTATCATTTTCAGCAATTGGCTCGCTAATAGCAACTCCGGTAGGAAAAATTATCACAAACAGATTTGGTGAAGGAAAAATATCATTTTATGGTGCTCTTAGTCAGACAGCTATTGTAATCTGTTTTTTTATTGCGCCCGGTCAGTTGTGGTTGAGTTTAGCATTATTTGCTTTCGGACTTAGTTCGGGAATACTTCAGGTAGGTGTAAATTCATTAGTCACAACCATTGAAAGAGACAAAAAAGTATCTATAATGTCTACCTGCCATGGTTTTTTCAGTCTTGGAGGTTTAATTGCGGCAGGATTTGGCAGCATCCTACTTTTTGCTTTAAGCAATCCACTATTGCACATTTTAATAGCTGTGGCTCTTGTCGTTATTTTACAAATATTCTACAAAAACAAATATTATTTGGTGAAAAACAATAGCATTGAAAAGGTTGGTAGCAAAAAAACGAATGTTTTAAAAAACAAAACAATCTGGATTTTAGCCATAATAGCGCTTAGTGCATTTGTAAGCGAAGGAGCAATTGCCGATTGGAGTGGTTTGTTTCTGAAAGATGTTGCCCTGGCAGACGCACACATACTAGGTCTTGGTTACGCTGGATTCTCATTATCAATGACATCTGGCAGGTTTATAGGTGATTACTTTAGCCGAAAATTTGGTTCGGGAAGGATTCTGGTTTCTGGTTTTTTTATTAGTTTAATAGGCTTTTCAATGGTATTAATTGCCCAGCCTGTTTTATCTATTATTGGGTTTATAATTATAGGTGCAGGGTTTTCGGTTCTTGTACCAGAAGCCTACAGAATGTCGGCAAATACTGAAGGGGTAGATCCTGCAAGTGGTATAGCATTCCTGGCCGGAGCGGGATCTGTTGGTTTTTTAGCAGGACCTGTTGTTTTAGGAATTATTGCTGAAAATTTTGGATTGGCAAACAGTTTTATTGCTGTTGCTGGATTAGTAATAGTTGGTGCCACATCCGCAATTTTAATTACCATCAAAACAAAAGCAAACCTGGTTGCTCAAAAAATGAACTAATCAGTCATTCATTTTACCTGAATCAATAAAAATTTCTTAAAAACATGTTGTACAACATGTTTTTGCTTATTTAGACAACTCCATTTTTTTTAAGCAAAAACGAAGCTTTAATTTTGCATTTTATTAATTAAAGAGTTATGCATCTTTTAAGGAGAATTTACAAGTTTTATTATGATGGCTTTAAAAGCATGACTGTGGGCAAAAGGCTGTGGCTGATCATTTTCATTAAACTATTTATCCTATTTGCCATTCTAAAAACTTTTTTCTTTCAAGATTTCTTAAAATCTAATTTTGAATCGGATGAAGAACGAAGTAATTATGTTATTGAACAATTAACTGAACCAAAATAATAATATGGAAGGAATTGATTTTACGCTAGTGGATTGGTCCAGGGCACAGTTTGCATTAACCGCAATGTTTCACTGGTTGTTTGTGCCACTTACGCTGGGTATTACTTTTATTATTGCCATAATGGAAAGTATTTATGTGAAAACCGGCGATTTGGAATGGAAACGCATCACAAAATTTTGGACGAAAGTGTTTGGGATTAACTTTGCCATAGGTGTTGCTACAGGGATTATACTGGAGTTTGAGTTTGGAACTAACTGGTCGAATTACTCATGGTTTGTGGGCGATATTTTTGGTGCTCCGCTTGCTATTGAAGGAATTATGGCCTTTTTTATGGAGTCTGTTTTTATTGCTGTGATGTTTTTTGGTTGGAATAAGGTGAGTAAAAAGTTTCATTTGCTTTCAACCTGGCTGGTTGCTTTGGGGTCAAATTTATCGGCATTATGGATTTTGGTAGCCAATGGTTGGATGCAATTTCCGGCAGGAATGGAATTTAACCCCGATACGGCCAGAAATGAAATGGTGAATTTTTGGGAAGTCTTATTTTCGCCAGTTGCCATTAATAAATTTGTACACACAGTTACTTCGGGTTACGTGTTGGCTGCAATTTTTGTTGTTGGTATAAGTGCTTGGTTTTTAATTAAAAAACGCGAAACCATGATGGCCAAAAGAAGTATTGTAGTAGCGGCCACTTTTGGTTTTTTAGCAAGTGGTTACCTGTTTTTTAGTGGCGATGAATCTGCCAGGACTGTGGCCAAATACCAACCCATGAAATTTGCTGCTATGGAAGGCCTTTACAATGGTGTGCAAAATGCTCCATTGGTAGCAATGGGTTTTTTTGGTGAAACTAAAAAAGGAGGAACCCCCGACGAAATTGAGTTTGCTTTTAAACTCGAAATACCTGATATGCTTTCATACATGGCTTTTTTAGATGCCAATGCGTTTGTTCCTGGAATTAAAGACCTGGTAAATGGCAACGAAGAACATGGCATTAAATCCTATCATGAAAAAATTAGAAAGGGAAAGATGGCCATTGAATCACTTGCAGCTTACAAAAAAGCAAAGGATACAGGAAATAAGGAAGAAGCAATGGTGTTTTTAAAATCCTTCCGCGAAAACTTTAAGTATTTTGGATATGGATATTATTTTGGCAAGGACATTAACCTGATGGTACCAAACGTCCGGTTAAGCTTCTATTCTTTTCATATTATGGTTATTTTGGCTGGCCATTTTGCACTGCTTTTTGTATTAATGTTGTTTTTTACCATGAAAAACAAAATTGAGAACAGAAAATGGTTGCTTTGGAGTGCTTTATTAACGATTCCATTGGCTTATGTGGCCTCTGAAGCTGGTTGGGTGCTGGCCGAAGTTGGTCGTCAGCCCTGGGTAATACAGGATTTATTACCAAACATTGCTGCCGTTTCACAAATTGATGCTTCGAATGTGCAAATAACTTTCTTTTTGTTTCTGGTGGTTTTTGTGGTATTGGCTATTGCCGAAGTGAAAATTATGGTTACACAAATAAAAAAAGGGCCTGACGCCCCAGTTCATTTAAATTCAACTAAATCAGAGGAGGGCTAGGTTATGTTTGAAAATTTATCGCATTTAGCATTACAACAATACTGGTGGGTAATTATCTCATTATTAGGAGCTGTGCTTGTTTTTTTAATGTTTGTTCAAGGTGGGCAAACCCTTATTTATAAGTTAGGAAAAACTGAAGAAGAAAGAAACCTGTTGGTGAATGCCCTGGGCAGAAAATGGGAGTTGACTTTTACCACTTTGGTAACTTTTGGTGGCGCTTTTTTTGCTTCCTTCCCATTGTTTTATTCAACAAGTTTTGGTGGCGCCTATTGGGTTTGGATGGCCATTTTATTCGCCTTTATTCTTCAGGCAGTTTCTTACGAATATCGCTCAAAACCAAATAATTTTTTAGGTAAAAAAGCTTTTGAAGGCTTCTTGTTTTTTAATGGCGCTGTAGGAACTATCTTAATTGGTGCTGCAGTAGCTACTTTTTTTACCGGATCGCAATTTTCGGTAGATAAAATGAACCTGTTGAACCTAACAGGCAATAAAATGCCCATTATTTCTGCCTGGGAAACACCTTTTCATGGTTTAGAAGCTATTTGGACAATGGAAAAACTTGCCTTTTTGCAAAACCTTTCGCTTGGATTGGCGGTATTTTTTCTGGCAAGGTTGTTAGGAAACCTGTTTTTTATTAACTACGTTAATCACAGTGCAATTGTTGAAAGAGCCAAAAAAAGCTTAAAGCCCAACGCAATTCTTTTTCTTGCCTTTTTCTTGTTTTTTGTAATTCGCCTTATGGTTATTGATGGCTTTGCTGTTGTAGAAGGTGTTGTTTCGCTCGAAACTAATAAATATTTGCATAATTTTCTTGAAATGCCGGTTGTATTGAGTTTGTTTTTAATTGGGGTAGTACTGGTTTTATTTGGCATTTATAAAGGAGTATTTACCAATGATAAGAAAGCCTTTTGGTACACTTCGTCTGGAACAGTTTTAGCGGTGCTTTCGTTGTTTTTAATTGCCGGACTTAATGGCACAGCTTTTTATCCCTCAACATTCAATTTGCAAAGTTCATTAACAATTGAAAACAGTTCATCGAGCCATTATACTTTAGCAGCAATGAGTTATGTATCTATTTTGGTACCGTTCGTTGTTGCATACATTTGGTATGTCTGGAAAGCAATGACAAGAAAGCAGATTTCGCTGAAAGAGCTTGAGGAGCAGGATCATGTTTACTAGCTGGTTGCTGGTTGCTGGTTGCTGGTTTTTGCAACTTTACCAGCCACTGTTGTCATGTCAAGGCAAGTTTGTCAGGTGACAACACCTGACAAGTGCACCAGCCAGGTGTTGTCACCTGGCTAATTTGCTGGAAATATCAAATTTGACTTAACACTAGCAACCTGAGACCAGAAACTTTTTTAGTTAAAAATATATAGCTATAAGTTAGAAGATTTATATTAACAACAGATTAAGAAGTACCATTATGATAACACAAATAATACACTTAGCACTTTGGCCAATATTTATTGCAGTTTGTTGGTTTTCAATACGTTTTATGGTAAAGCGTTTTGAGAAAAACAGGTTGAAAAGTGAAGGGTAGAAGATATTTTATACCAATTGCATTTATATTTTAGTTTAATGACAAAATATGAATCAATGTCGTTTAGTTAAGAAGCAATTTGCTCATTTTTACATAAAATACCCTTCGCCTCCGCTCGGGATCCAGAGGGAGACTGAGCGGAGCCGAAGTCGAGTTTTACTAACTAAACGACATTGAGGTATGAATAGTAATTGTAAATGCCGATACTACTTGAAAATAGTCAAATGAGGCTTTGTCGAAATTGGACTATATTTCTGAAGATTGGCGCAAATTTAAGCAGATAGAAGTTTCAATTCAAATCTTCATAAATTTGCAACAAAAGCAAAATTACTCTTTTATTTTAGAGTAGCTGCTTTCACTGTGAAATGAAACCGGCTGCCTTCTCCTTCTTTGCTACCGAGCCAGATTTTGCCCCCGTTTTTTTCTACAAATTCTTTGCAAAGGATAAGCCCCAGTCCAGTGCCTTTTTCTTTTGATTTGCCAATGGATTTTGTTTTTACATCAATCCTGAAAAGTTTAGCCTGATCTTCTTCAGAAATTCCTATTCCATTATCAATAATAGAAACTTGTATGGTTTCATTTTCGGTTATTTGTGTTTTTATTTCAACTGTTCCACCATTGCCTGTAAATTTAATAGCATTATTTACCAAATTTCTTAAAACAGTGTTAACCATTTCTCTATCAGCAAAGGCCTTTAGATTGGTTAATGAGGAATCTGTAACCAGTTTTATCGATTTTTTTTCTGCTGCCAACCTATTCACATTCAGACTGATATCAATAAGTTGGGACAAGTTAAATTCAATAGGGTTAAAATCGACCAATCCACGCTGAAGTTGCGACCAGGTAAGCAAATCGTTAAGTAAATTATAAATGTGCGAGGCATTTTGGCTTATTTTAGTTGATAACTGAAACTTATCGTCATCTTCCAGTTGCTTAAAATTATCTGTAAGCATTTCGCTCATTGAATGCAGGCTCGAGAATGGGTTTTTTAAATCGTGTGCCAAAATAGAAAAAAACTTATCTTTTGTTGCGTTCAGCTCTTGCAGCTGGTTTCTTTGGTTTTCCAACTGATCTCTCTGCGCTTTAATTTCTTCTTGTGCATACTTTATTTCAGTAATGTTCGAATCAATTGTTATCAGCCTGCTCACTTCTCCGTTTGAATTAATTACCGGAGAAATGGTAGTTTGCGAATAAACTTTCTTTCCAAATTTTGAACTGATCATTGAATCGTAATAAACCGGTGATTTATCTTTTACACATGTGGTAATAAACTCATTAATCTTTGGGTGCGTGCTAATTTGAGTTAAATTTTCACCAAGATTAAACACTTCTTCTAGTTGGTAGCCATACATCTTGGTAAAGGCCTCATTCACCCATTCTACTTTTCCGCTGCTATCCAATATCATCACTGCGTTGTCGGTGTTTTCGGCAACTATTGAAAGCTTTTCCAGTTCTTTGTTTTTTAGCTCAATTTCCACTTTTGATTGTTTCAGGTTGTTTCGCATTTCAATTAACGATTTTCCCAAAACATCCTCATCGCTAAGTAAATTATAGTTTGCATCTAAATTGCCTTTACCCACCTTTTGTGCAAAACTACTGGTGTGTTTAAATCCATCTAAAAGCTTATTGGCAGAATGGGCCATTTCAGCAATTTCGTCGTTTGTTTTTACAAATAGCTTTGAGGCATCATTAATTTTTCCTGCCGAAAGATTTTTAAACAACCTGGTGGCAGACTGTAGTGGCCTTGTAATATTTAACGAAATTTGCCAAATAATTAGACTTAAGGCAATTAACCCTAGCATTCCTACAAATAGCGAGGTGTAAAAATGACTATTAGCTTCTTCCATTATTACATCAATTGGTACTCTAATACCAATTGCCCAAGGAGTTTTTGTATTCCCAATTTGAATAGGTGCAATTGTGTAATACATTTGCCCTTTTTTTTTCACCTCTTGCAAAAAAGAGAAGCTATGTCCACTTCGTATTTGACTTAAAACCATTTTTTTGTCAATATTTTCGTCAAGGTACCAAACCATGCTGTCCCCAATTAGCTCTCTGTCTGGGTGGGCCACCAAAACACCATTGTTGGCAACAATAAAAGCGTAGCTTTGTTCAAAGGGGTGAATATCTTCAATAATGTCATTAAAATGGTTCAATGGAATATCTACACCAGTTATAGCCCTAAACTTCCCCTTTGAAACCAGTGGTACAATTAAAGTGGTTTCTAAAATTGAACTTTCGGTTTCGGGATAGTCCGAAGGCATGGCTTCAATATCATCATAAGTATAAAAATAGGGATTGATGATATATTCAACAAGGTGTTCTTTTACAATATAATAAGGGTTTTCAGGATCAAATGTGACTGTGTCAACCACACCTGTAAGTATTTCTACCTCACCAAGATTATCAATATCAACATGGCCGGGTCTATCTGGTATAGGAAATTTACGATAAGTAAAGTAACGTCTTCGTCCATGATTTTTTGTATAAGCTGGTTGACAATCAGAAAGATCCCATTGTAAAAATGCAGCAATATAACCTTTGTTTGCATATAGTACATTTTTCATGGTTTCAATATGTAGTGTTTGCTTATCCTTAACTTTTGAATCTTCAATTGCTAGCATTGCCTGTGCCATTCCACGCGAAACGCCAAACTCTTTATCCATTTCAGCTTTTATAAAATTGGCATACGATTGGGCATACGTATCTGTAATACTTTTTGCATCTGCCGAAGCTTTTGTTTTGTACCGATAACTAATGTAGCCAATGCCTACTGAAAACACCAATACCGAGGTAGAGAGGACATAGATTAACATTCTGGTGTTTAAGCGCATATTAGTTTTTGGTTGTTAAGCAGGTTGTTTCTATCAAAGCTAAGACATTTTTGAAGTAAGCACAGCGCCATAGTGCTGATTTTAAGGTTTTTTAACAAAAGTTTAGCTTTTCATTAAGTTTTTAAACACGAACAGGATACCTTTACTTATTTCTAAAAATAGCAATTAATAAAATATTCAAATGACTTATAAATTTTGTTTTTCACTTAAAAATCTCAAAATTATTTATATATTTGGATATCATTAAATTATAACTCAAATAGCCACTTTACCACTTACACAGCAATATTCTTGGTTTGCATTCAGTTAATAAGTAAGGCAATTATTTTTTCCTTTTAACATCTTTTGCAACATACTATTAAATGTCAGGGTTAAAACAAAAATACGATGAACTTAAAAATAAGCTTAAAGAAATTGATGGCTTAGAAAAATCCCCTTCATTAAATAAGTTAATTGAAGAAATTAGCAATGAAATTGAACATTTTGAAGGAGGTGAAAGCGTCAAAAATGATTCCGGAAGCCAGCTATTTGAGTTACTATATGAAAATTCACTTACTGCTATTGCTTTAACCAAATTTAATGGCGAAATAATTACCTGCAATAAATCGTTGCAAGAACTGCTTGGCTATGATTCTTTAAAAGAACTAAAACAGCAAAAAAACAAATTTTTGTATTTGTCATCAGCAGAACGAAAAGAAGTTTTTTCCTTATTGGAAAAAAATGGCGGTAGTGTTGAAAAAGAAATACAATTTAAAAAGAAAGATGGGACTTTTATTGATGTTCTTTTAAATAGTAGAAAAGTAGATTATTTTGGTGAACAATTGTTGGTTGATAACCTGATTGATATTACATCGCAAAAGAAAATCCTGGAAAAACTCTCGGACAATGAAAAATACCTTGATACTATTTTTAACTCGATAAATAGCGGGGTGTATGTTGTTGATCCTACTACTAAAGAGATACTGGAAGTTAATAATTATGCACTGGGTTTGCTAAAATACAAAAAAGAGGACTTGATTGGGGAAAAATGTCATGAATTAATTTGCAATACTGAGCAAGCGAACTGTCGTGGTAAAAATTTAAATGCATGTATAAAAAAGGGGGATAGGAGCCTTTTCGATTCTAACGGCAAGGAAATTTCGGTCCATAAGTCGGTGCGCGAAATTAGTATTGATGGAAAAAAATATTTTCTTGAAACGTTTACCGATATCACTGAATTAAGGCAAAACGAAGAGAAACTTCTTGAGCGCGAGGAAATACTGCAAGCAACTTTAGAAGCCACAGATGATGGCATCCTGGTTTTGGATGAGAAATTCAACATCATCAACTCAAATCAGACCTATTTTGATATGTGGCGAATGGATTTGATGGAATTAGCTAGTATAAGCTCCTTTGAATCGGTTAGAAGACATTATATTGAGCTAAAAAACCCATTGGAATCGTTTAAGAACATACAGCGGGTGGTGGGTACAGATGAAAAGTTACTTGATGTTTTGTATTTTAAAGATGGAAGGGTGTTTGAGCGCTATTCGGCACCAATATTTAAAAAAGGAGGCAGAGCCGGGAGGGTTTGGCGGTTTAAAGATATTACCCCGCAAGCCCTTGCTGAGAGTAAACTTAGACAGTTAAATGATGAACTTGAAGATAAAATAAACGATAGTACCGTAGAATTAAGGATTAGTGAGAACAGGTTAAAAGAAGCCCAGGAAATAGCCCGGCTTGGTCACTGGATTTTTGATTTTAGTTCAAAACGAATTAATGGTTCTGAAAATACATATCGTTTGTTAAAACTTGAAAATTCGGATAAAGAAGTTTTAGTAACTGATTTTCTTAAAATAGTACACAAAGATGATAGAGCTGAACTAAGAAAAAGGTTTATCTCTGCATTAAAAAATAAAGAGGAATTTGATTTTGTACATCGGGTTAAATTGGATAGCGGCAAATTGCTTTATTTGCGGCAACGTTGCAAAACTTTTTACGATAATAAAGACAATGGGATTTATTCGTTGGGTATAGTGCAGGATATCACTGAGCAAAAAATGGCCGAAGCCGTAATTGCCGAGCGCGAGCGTCAGCTGAATATGGCTATGGAAGGTACGGGTTTAGGCCTGTGGGACTGGAACATGCTTGATAATTCTATTAAAATCAATGAAAGGTTTATTGAAGTGGTTGGTTATAAGGGGGTTATAAATAAAAGCGAAATTGGGTTTGACTTTTTGGTTTCAATTATTCACCACGATGATTATGATAGAATCCTAACTAGTTTTTTAAATTACACGCAGTCCGATTCAAAAACCTTTGAAGAAGAATTTAGGTTAAAACACTCAAAAGGAAACTATATTTGGGTACATGTAAGGGCAAAAGTATTTGAGTGGCATAGTAAAAAACCTTCCAGATCAATCGGAACTTTTCTTGATATAACTGAAAGAAGACTGGCACAAACAAAACTGCAAAAAAGTGAAGAAAAATTCAGAGAGTTAACTGAGCTTTCACCTTCGCCAATCTGTATTCAAAGCATTGATAAATTGTTGTTTGTAAACACGGCATGGGTGAATGCCCTTGGCTACTCAAAAAAGGAAGCTTTAAAACGTTCGTTTGTTGAATTGGTGCACCCCGATGATAAGGAATTAGCCAAACGATATGCAAAGCTGCGTTTGTTTGAAGGTACAAATGCACCCCGAAGATACGAAATTAAAATGCTTACCCGCCAAAAAGAAGTGAAATGGTTTGATATTTCTGTTGCGGTGATAAACTTTGATGCCCAAAATGCCTCACTTGCAGTTTTAAATGATATTACCAAAATAAAGGAAGCCGAGCATGCCCTGCGTGAGAGTGAGCAAAAGTTCAAGAGTTTGTTTTATGGAAATCACTCGGTTATGTTTTTGATTGATGCTGAATCAGGACGGTTTATTGATGCCAATCAAAAAGCCTGCGAATTTTATCAATATTCGCATAAAGATATTACTAAAATGAGTGTGGGAGATATCTCCCAGTTTAAACCAAATGAAATAAAAAAATTTTTAAAGCTGGCTATTGAAGACAAAGAAAATCAGTTTACAGCAAGGCACCGACTTGCAAATGGCGAAATCAGAGATGTTGAGGCTTATAGCGGGAAAGTAAAATACGAAGGAAAGTATGTGCTGTATTCTATTGTACATGATGTTACGGATAGAATTTTAGCTGAGGAAAAAATTAGAAAATCACAGAAGGAGTTGCAACTACTTAACGCACAGAAAGATAAGTTTTTTTCAATTATTTCGCACGACCTCAAAGGGCCAATAGGCAATTTTATGAACTTTGCCGAGTTGCTGAAAAATCACAAAGAGTTACTTACAAGCGAATCGGCAGAATCGTTAATTGAGCATTCATACAATTTGGCAAACAACACTTACAAGTTGCTTGAGAATTTACTCATCTGGTCGAAAAGCCAGTTAGGCGGTATTAAAATTAACCAGCAAATGATGCCATTAGCTCCTATGGTTGACGAAACAATTGAACTTCTTAATGAAGGTGCACATAATAAGGGTATTAGCCTGGTGAACGAAATTGAAAACTCAACATTGATATTTGCAGATAAAGATACCATCCAGACAGTTATCAGAAATTTGATTTCAAACGCCATAAAATTTACCCCCAAAGGAGGGAAAGTATCGTGCACAGCTGGTAAATGCAAAAAAAATAAAGAAAAGGAAGGGTACCTATTAATTTCTATTAAAGATTCGGGAATTGGTATCCAAGAAAACAAATTGAACAACCTGTTCTCGTTTGGGCGCGAGTTTACCACTTTTGGAACGGATAACGAGAAAGGCTCTGGACTTGGCCTAATTTTGTGCAAAGAACTGGTTGAACTAAATGATGGTGAAATTTGGGCAACCAGTGAAAAGGATAAAGGGAGTACTTTTACTTTTAGTGTCAGGTGTACTCCCAAGTATTAACTTTACATCCTAACACTTCCCAGGTTATCTGCTTTTATCGAACTTGCCACTTCTTTGGCATCATCCACAGTGAAATTTCCAGTAAAACTAATTGCAACAAAAGATTTTGGTTCTGAAACAAGGAGAACAATTTCTTTGATTTTTCCATCAACAGGTTCCTTCATTTTAAACGAAACCGTTTCTTTGCCATCTTTTACCACCATCAAATCATGGTAAGCTCCTTCAGGCATATAGTTTTTAATTTCTTTTTGGTAAAAGCCATCGTCTTTATCGCAAATAAAAAACTTCACATTTTTCATTTTGTCAAAGGCTTTTTTAGCCTCTTTATCGTCATCATCAATAAAGGCTCTGGCAAAAGCCATTGGAATACTAAAAGTTACAATCCCTTCATCATCTTCATGCGTGTTATAAAAGCTTGAAAAATCCTTGGTTGCCTGTTGCGAGCTGCCGCAACTTACTATCCCAAATAGAAATATTGTTATAATTAATGTTCTCATTTTTCTTTTTTTTAGTTACGTTATTATGTAAAACTACTATAGGGTTTAATAAATTTGTGTTTCAACTTAGTATGTGTCTGGTTACTGGTCACATGTGTCTAGTCAAATTTGATATTTCGGGTAAATTAGCCAGGTGACAACACCTGGCTGGTGCACTTGTCAGGTGTTGTCACCTGACAAACTAGCTTTGACATGACACTGGTCTCTAGAAAATAGTAACAAGCAACCAGCTTCAAGTGGATCATTTTTCGTCAATTTTATCAAGGTGCTCAAAACCATCAATTTTCATTGATTTTGATAGTTTGGAAATGCTTTTCAGGTTAATATCCCCATCTAAATAGATGAGCGCAGATTCATCTTTTTCATCTACAAACATGACTAATTCAGAGATTTTACCGCCATCATCCTTAATCTTAAAGGTGATTTCTTTTTTACCTTCTTTAATAATCATAAGGTCTTTGTAAACCGCTTTTGGCAGATTTTTGATTAGTTCATCTTTAAAAGACTTTCTTTGGCTTTCGGAGGCATCATTGCTCAATGTCAGAATTTTTATAGCATCCAACTTTGAGGTAACATCCTTAAACTCTTTGTCTTCCTTTTCATCGCTTATCTCAGCAAACAGCTGAAACATGTATTTAGTAATGTGCACCGATGTATAGCCCTCTTGCCCCGAATATTTATCAAAAAGCACATTCAAAGGCGATTTTTGCGAAAAAGCTAACACTGGTAACATCAACAATATGATTAAACTTGCCTTTTTCATTATTGTTATTTTTATATTTAATTTATACTTAACGAGTTGTACAACTTTTATTCTAATTGGCTCTTAAAATTTCTTCGGCTTTATTAAAATCTTTAAGGTGATTTAGGTTCGAAGTTCCTTCGTTTAAATTGTTTGATATCAGTAAAAGTGCTTTTTGAGTTTCAGCCATAGCCATCTCTTTATCTGTAATTGGTTTACCATTTATGTAGGCATATATTTTTTGCTCAGGTTGATTGTTTTTTAAAGCAAAAACAGAAATTAACAAAGCAATACTGGCTGCTATAGCCCAAATCACTATCCGTCTGGTTTTGTTTGCTGGCTTTTCTTTGGTTATGATATCATCCAGTTTTAGTGTACTTTTTTCAGCACTTTTTTCATCTAAGTGTCCGAATAAGTATTTGAATTTGAGATATTTATCAGGTGTTTCTTTGGTTTTCAAAAAATAGTTTTTCAAGTCTTTCTCCTCATTTAGTGTGGTCTCCCCAGCTAAATATTTTTTAATCAACTTGTCGATATTATTCAACTCCATAATTCACAATTTTCAGGATTTCTACTTTTACTTTTTTCCGGGCCCGCGACAAATTTACCCGCAAAGCCACCACATTCATATCTAAAACGGCCTCCATTTCATCAAAGCTATAACCCTCTATATCGCGTAAATGCATTACCAATTTTTGTTTTTCGGGCAAGGTTTCAATGGTTTGTTTTATAATTGAGCTGAGTTCTGCATTTTCATTTGTAACATCGTTGTAAACCTGTGGATTCAGCTCTTTTATATCTTCCATTTTGTCTTGCCTCACTTTATAGTGCTTAAGTTTATCGAGGCACATGTTTTTTATCGAGCGCATGGCATATGATTCAATGTTTTTTAGTTTTTTCAACTCCTTGCGTTTGCCCCAAAAAGATATCATTATTTCCTGTACCACATCTTCGGCATCGGCTACATCAGACAAAATACTTCGGGCAAAGCGGAAGAGTTTATCTTTTAATACAAAAACGGTGTTTTCAAATTCTTCTTTCCCCATTTCAATAGTAAGACGATTATCAGACGAAAACATTACATACAGGTTGGTTTTTTATACTAAGCCAGTATTGAATATTGTAAAACGGAATTTCATAATGGCTTTGTATAGGCCAATCGGCTGGCAGTTTTGGTTTGAGAGCTTGCGAAGCAAACCAAATACTAACAGTGGTTCGGTATAGTTTAGCCTTAATTTTGTTTTTACAATAAGTAATTCTTCTTTTGAGATGTTTTGTTTGATCAGGTTGTTTTTTGTCATGAAAACCACCCAGCTCGCTAAGGTATGCCTCCTTTATCTTGTTGTATTTGTAACGCCTGTTTGATTTTAAGGCTTCGTTTTGCGATCATATCCAGCACATGTCCAGCAAAACTCAATAAGTTAATTTTTTAGGTTCAGGCATAAAGATAATTAAAATTTCATCTCATACAGCTTTCTAAATAAATAAAAACAAGCATCTGGTCCTTGTGTATAATCCACAGGATGGTCATAAATACTCTTCACTTTCTCTTGTTTATTTCTTTTTTTCCAGTGTTGCTGAAAATGGAGTACTAACCGGATATATTGTTGATGTTTTAGGGAATCAAGTTCAAAAGTGCTTAGTTTTCCGGATTTATCCAGCAAACTCATTGAAAAGTTAAGCAGTCCTTTTTGGCTTGGAGTTTCGGAAAAAGAATGATCGTGATAAAGTGCTGATAATGTTTTCATTAATCGTGCTTCGTATTCAAAGTTTGCAGCTCCTTTAATAACACCTTTTTTGTTTGGTTTTAATTTTTTATAGCCATAAAATTTTGCCTGGAAAGCATGAAAAAACTCTTCTAAAATTGTATTCTCAACCAGAAATTCTTCTAACGATTTAAAATATAAATCAAAAGATGAGTCATTTTGAGCTGAAAAACCTGCAATTTTTACTTTGTCTGAAAAAACGATGGTTAACTCAAAACCCGGGTCAGCTAATTCCTCTAATAGAAGCGAGAAAACCTTGTTATTAATTTCAAATTCTTTGATATAATTGCGCGCAAGTTCTGTCTCTTTTACAGAAAGTCCTCTGATTTTTATAAAACTTGCATTTTTTTCCTGACAGTTTGAAAGAAAGCAGAGAAATACGATTATTAGAAAAGACTTGAATTTCAATAAACAAATTTTAAATTACCATCAACATTTACACAGTGCCAGGTGCGCTAAATCCACCTGAAATATTCTCTTTTGCATGGGCAATTAGCTCATCGAGGTAGCTGGTATCAAAATCAGGGACAATTTCAACCAGGTGAGTTTTAGCCTTTTTAAACCACACAAGTGTTTCTTTATATTTCTCCTGGTCTAGCTACAATCCACCTTTTGATTGAAACGAATAAGCCGCACTGTGCCAGTCTTGAATAGCCGAAAATAGTTTTATCGATTCATCAATGCGCTGTTGGCATAACTTGAAATCTTTACTTTTCTCCTCATGTAACGATATGGTTTTGGTTGTAAGTCGTTGATGTTTAGTTAATTGCCTTTAATTTCAAAGTTTGATTGCTGTTTAATTGTGCCTGACTCAAATAAGCATCGGTTATTTCCTTGCTGTCCCCAAATTTCATAAATTTCCAAATGTAAAGGTATTTTTATCTGTCAAAAAATCCAAAGTTTTTCATCTCTACTATAAAGTTTATAGTTTCATTATTCTTTAGTATATTTAGGAAAATAAACCATAAAAACCATGAAAACCTTTTTTAAACTAACTTATCTGATTTGGATATTTTTGTCATGCAACAACTCAGATGATATGAACAACCACCAGCAGCCAGACACCATTCCTGATAAAGGGATTGAATTATCTCAAACACACAATCTGCCGCTGGAATCTGTTAAACTTCCCGAAGGCTTTGAAATTGCTGTTTATGCCACCGATATTACCAATGCCCGCTCAATGGCGTTAAGCGAAAACGGCATTTTGTACGTGGGAAATAGGGCTGAAGATAAAGTTTATGCAGTAGTTGATACCAACAAAGATTATCGTGCCGATAAAAAATACATTATTGCTCAAGGTTTGAACATGCCAAATGGTGTAGCCATAAAAAATGGTGATTTATATGTGGCAGAACGAAGCAAAATCTGGAAATTTGATGACATCGATAATCATTTAAGTAACCCTGAAGGAGAGCTGATTTATGATCAATTCCCTACTGATGATCATCATGGATGGAAATTTATTGCTTTTGGCCCTGATGGAAAGTTATACGTGCCGGTGGGTGCTCCCTGCAATATTTGCGAGCGGCTGGATAATCCGCAATACGCCTCAATTACAAGAATGAATGATGATGGCAGCGATTTGGAGGTGTTTGCGCATGGTGTGAGAAATACGGTAGGTTTTACCTGGCACCCCAAAACCCATGAAATGTGGTTTACAGACAATGGCCGCGACTGGCTGGGTGATGAGTTGCCTGGTGATGAATTAAATTATGCACCTGAAGCTGGCATGCACTTTGGCTATCCTTATTGTCATCAGGGCAATGTTGCAGATGATGAATTTGGCAGCAAACGACCATGTAGCGATTTTACGGCCCCTGCGCAAGTTTTAGGACCACATGTAGCGGCACTTGGCCTTCGTTTTTATACAGGCAGTCTTTTCCCTCAACAATATCATAATCAGTTATTTATTGCCGAGCATGGTTCCTGGAACCGGAGCAAAAAAATCGGTTACCGAATTTCATTAGTAAAACTTAGTGAAAACCATGCTGTTTCATACGAAACTTTTGCAAATGGCTGGCTCAATGAAACCACAGATGAAGTTTGGGGCCGACCTGTTGATGTTTTGGTGATGCTTGATGGTTCTTTATTGGTTTCAGACGATTTGGCTGGTGTAATATACCGGGTTTATTACAAAAAGTGACTTGTAGCTACTGTTTGTTATTTTTATAATACTTGCTAACACAAGGAAACATCAGTTAACCTGTAACATATATTTTATTTTGTTGAATAATTTCATCCGAATTGTTTTAAATCAACGTAATTGTTTATAAATTTATAAAATCTATATGTTTTTATTTAAACATTGGGTAAATTGAAATACTAAATAAATTACTAATCAAAAATCCATGGACGAACTTTTATCTTTTATTGGTCTTATTACGGTTCTTATTGTAGGTATAACTGTAGTAATACTTTACTTTGTTAAGAAATCGTTTTTAAGAAGTGTTTTAATAGCCTTGGCTGTAATAAGTTTTGATATGTTAATCACAGGGTTTGTTGCTGCTCAATATGGGCTAAAAACCCTTTTTATTACTACCCCGCTGGCCCTGCCTTTTGTATTGGGTGTACTTTTATATTTTAGAAAAAATGTTAGCCTTCCAGTTAGTAGATTAAACACAAGTATTACAGATAATTTTTCGCAAGGAGCACTAAATGTTCCTTTTGACGTAGATATTCTGAAAAGAAATGATGAATTTGGCGAAATTACACGAGGACTGGAGCAAATGCGGGTGAAAATGATTGCCACAATGAGTGAAATAAAGGAATTATCAGGAAAAGTTTCACTAACCTCGCAAGAACAAAGAAGTAATGCCTTAAAAATGTCGCAGGATGCAAGTGAGCAGGCTTCGTCAGTGGAACAAATTTCTGCTACAATGGAACAGATTGCCTCTAACATTGAGCAAAACACTCAAAATGCAAAAGCAACAGAAAATGTTTCAATAGAAGCGTATGACAGTGTAAAAAAGGTTGGAGAAAGTACAATGCAAGCAGTTGAATCGTTTAATACAATCGCACAAAAAATATCGGTGATTAACGATATTGCTTTTCAAACCAATATTTTGGCACTAAATGCTGCTGTAGAAGCTGCCAGGGCCGGCGAAGAAGGAAAAGGCTTTTCGGTAGTTGCATCGGAGGTGAGAAAATTAGCCGAGCATAGCAAAGCTGCTGCTGATGAGATAATTGCACTTGTTCAGCAAACTGTTGAAACAACCGAAAAAAATGGAAAAACAATGGTGTTGACTGTTCCAAAAATAGAAAACACTACAAAATTGGTTCAGGAAATTTTCAATGCCAGCTCTGAGCAAAATAGCGGAGCTAACCAGGTTAACCAATCCATACAACAATTAAACGATGTTACCCAGCAGTATGCAGCAGCAAGTGAAGAATTGGCTACCAGTTCTGAAGAATTAAATGATAAAGCGCAGCAACTGCAAAAAGCAATTAGTTTCTTTAGTTTAGACGGTACTAGTAAAAAAGTGGCTGGAGTAAAGACCAATAAGTTAACAGATACTACTAAAAAACAAACCAAAACGAAGATGGAACAACCGAAAGAAATTATGCCTGTGCAACCCATAAAAGAACCAGAGTCAAAACCACTTACAAAAAGCAAAGGTATTGATCTTAATTTAGGTAGCCCGGAAATGGATGATGGCGAGTTTGAAAAGTTTTAAGCATTGAACTTTCTGTATCTATGAAAAGCTTAATTGTTATAGTTTTCATTTTTAGTGGCGCAATTGCCTTTGCACAGCAAAAAACAAGCAAAAGGTTAACTGGTTCTCAGTTGGTTCCTTCTAAGGTGAGGATGGCAATCAGGTTTCAAAAAGAAACGAAAATGCTCCATGATTTGGTAAAATTGATGGAGCAGAGCGATTTTTATGTCGTTAACTACAAAAAATGGTCTCAAAGCTATAAAAATAATACTTTAGATGGGTTTATTACCTCAGATAGTGTTTTTATTGAATTGCCCAAGGAACACAAATGGAAAGGAAAAGAAATAGCTGTTCGTGCTCCATATGAAGCGATTTTTTTTAAAGATGCACACATTACAGAAGTGGTACTAAAAAAGAAAATCATTGCTTCGTTAAAGCCAGATATAAAAATTGTACAGCTCATTTTTGAAAATGAAGAAAAAGCCCGCGCCACCATTCCAAAAATGAGGAAAATATCTTCTTTTACAATAAGTGTAGATGGACTAAAAAGTCCAAATGGCTTTTGGCTCTATAAAAATATGATTTATTTCTGCAGGGTTCGTGCAGCTGCATTCTCAATAGAACCTTTTCATAAAGTATTTGAAGAAAAATACGGGAAAACAACAATTCTATATTGGCATTAATAAACCCAACCCATTTCTTTTTCGTTAAGAAATAGTTATATTTGAGAAGGTAAGTTCGATCTATTACCCTTATTAACCCATTCAAAAAAACTTATTAAAATATCCCGAATTACTAACTTAAAATAACATTTATGAAAAATTTAGTACTATTTATTTTAGCACTTATGCTGGTGGTTTCGTGCAAAGAAGCAGAGCAGAAAAAAGAACCCCAAAAGTATACAATTGAACAGTTTTATGAAAACATCAGCTACGGTGGAGGTGCTTTTTCAGATGATGAAAGCAAGCTGTTAGTAAGTTGTAACAAAACAGGTATTTACAATGTTTATGAAATTAACATTGCCAATGGAACAGAAAAGCAAATCACTTCTTCGGAAAAAGAAACATTTTTTGCATTGGATTATGTGCCCGAAACAGAGCAGGTTCTTTATTCTGCTGATAAAGGTGGAAATGAAAACAGTCATATTTACCTGATTAAAGATGACAGCACAACTGTAGATTTAACCCCAGGAGAAAATGAAAAAGCAAGTTTTTGGGGCTGGAGTAAAAATGATAAATACATGTACTTTTTCTCAAATAAAAGGGATCCAAAGTTTTTTGATCTTTACAAAATGAAAATTGAAGATTGGTCATCTGAAATGATTTATCAAAACGATGATGGTATGAATATTTCAGATATGTCAGAAGATGAAAACTTCTTTGCTTTATCTAAAACTGTTACAACAAGTGAGAATAAGTTGTTTCTGGTTAACAGAGAAGAAGACAAAAAAACAGAACTCTCTGTAGAGCCCGGAAGTTATAGTGCTTCAGGCTTTAGCAACGACAATAAACACTTCTTTTACATTACCGATGTAGGTAAAGAATTTGCTTACCTGGTGCAATACGAAGTTGAAACAGGTGAAACCAAGGTGCTTTATGAAACCAACTGGGATGTGATGTATAGTTACCTAAGTGAAAACGAAAAATACCGTGTGATTGGAATTAATGAAGATGGTAAAAATAAGCTGGTTATTTTGGACAATACTACTAATAAAGCCGTCGATTTTCCTGATGTTGATGGCGATATAAAAGGAGTACGAATTGCTGAAAGTGAAAAACTGATGAGATTGACTATTGGTACATCAAAAGCACCTAATGAAATTTATGTTTACAATTTGGAAGATAACAGCCTAAAAAGATTAACCGAAAGCCTTAATCCTGAAATTAATCCCGAAGATTTGGTTCAGGCAGAGGTAGTTCGCTTCAAATCTTTTGATGAGCTTGATATACCTGCAATTTATTACAAACCACTAATTGCCTCAGCTGATAACAAGGTCCCTGCTTTGGTTTGGGTGCATGGTGGGCCTGGTGGTCAATCAAGAGTAGGATTTTCTGAATTTATTCAATTCCTTGTAAATCACGGATATGCAGTTCTTGCTGTAAACAATAGGGGCAGTAGTGGCTATGGAAAAACCTTCTACAAAATGGATGATTTGAACCATGGAGACAAAGATTTAAAAGACTGCATTTGGGGTAAAAAATGGTTGCAATCGCAAGATTATATCGATAGCACAAAAATTGGAATTATTGGTGGAAGTTATGGAGGGTATATGACCATGGCAGCCTTAACCTTTGCACCTGAAGAGTTTAAGGTAGGAGTGAATATTTTTGGTGTAACTAATTGGTTAAGAACGCTTAAGTCGATTCCGCCTCATTGGGAATCGTTCCGCGAAGCCCTCTACAAAGAGTTAGGTGATCCATTTTCAGCAGATTCTGCGCGTTTATATGAAATTTCTCCATTGTTCCATGCAGAAAAGGTAACAAAGCCATTAATGGTTTTACAGGGTGCAAATGATATCCGGGTTCTTCAGGTGGAATCGGATGAGATTGTTGAGTCTGTAAAAAAGAACAATGTTCCGGTTGAATATGTTGTATTCCCCGACGAAGGACATGGTTTTAGGAAAAAAGAAAATCAGATAAAAGGATACGGCCAAATACTCGAATTTTTGGATAAATACCTAAAAAAGGAAGAAAAGGTAGTTGAAGAGCCAACTGCCGAATAATTTGAATTAGGGGCTGTATCAAAAGTCTTAAAAGTGAGGGTCATTGAGCTTGTCGAAATGCCTATATTGCTGATTATCAGTATTCGCTTCGATGCTTCGACAAGCTTGGTTACTGAGCTTGTCGAAGTACAGCAACCGAAGCTCGGGCTTTGAGCACTTCGGCAGGCTCAGTGTACCACCTGTCGAAATGCAGCGACCAAAAGTTAGTTTTACCTACGGTGAGGGCTTCGCCGTTAATACAGCCCCTAATTACCAGAAATATCAAATTTGACTTAACACTAGCACCTGGCATTGAAATATAAACCCAGGCACCAGTCTTTTGTCAATTAATATTTCAATTTATAAATAGCATAGCTAATGGCAGGAACTTCTACTCTATATTCGCCTTTTTTATTGGTGATTTTGAGTTTATCGCCCGCCAGTAACTTGTATTTTTTGGCTTGAATATTTAGTTTAAAATCAGCCTTTTCTACCCTGTTGGCCGGATTAAAAATACATAAAATGACTTCTTTTTCATTGGCTCGTGCATAAATAAACGGGTAGGTGTTTTTCTTAGCATAAACAGGCACAAATTCAGCCTGTGCAAGCAAGGCCGGTTCACTTTTTCTTAGTTTCACCAGCTGCCTGAATTTATTTAAAAGCGAGTTTGGATCCTTTTCCTGAGCTTTCACAGTTGGTGCATCCGACGCTTTATCGACTGGTAAATACAATTTCTCGGGTGCAGCTGTTGAAAAGCCGAGGTTTTTACCGGGTGCCCATTGCATTGGGGTGCGGTTTCCTGCACGTGGTTTGTAAGCTCCTTCAACATAGGGCAAGCCGTATAATTGTCGCATGCCAATTTCATTTCCATAAAAACTAAACGGAAGGCCAGGCATTGTCATTCCAAAAGCATAAATCATTTCCAGCTCTTTATCGGTTCTTTTAACATTAATTCGGGCATTATCATGGTTACCCAATGGAATGGAAATGTATCCTTTAGCTTTTGTTTTGTTATACTGGTCAAGATAACTTTCAAGAAACGCAAGAATGTTTCCTTTGCCTTCTTTATCAAAAAAGCTATGGCCTTCGGAATAACCATTCAAAATGCGCCAGCTTTCTTTTTGTGTAAGGTCATTATAGCCTCTAAACCAGTGAAAAAAATCTGCATGAAAAGCGTTGTCAAGGGCGTCTTCAGGACCCGACCATTCCGAAATCATAAAAGCCTCGGGGTAATCTTTGTCGAATATTGCCCTTATTTCCTGCCAGAATTTTTTTGTGTAGTTATCTTTGGTATTAAAAAACTGATCGTTACCCTTAGTGTTTGCATTTTTAACCAAAGCGCCAGCCATATCAGCACGGAAACCATCGGCTCCCATGTCCATCCAAAAACGGACAACGTTTTTCATTTCTTCACGCATGGCTAATACATCAGGATCGTCAACGGCAGACATCCATGGTTCTTCAGGATTGGCAAAACCGTAGTTTAAAGCAGGTTGGCTCCAGAAAAAGTTTCGCATAAACTGTCCGTTGCGTCGACTATAACCTTTAATAAAAGCATCTTTGTAGGCATTTGGTGCATTTTTCCATGTATTGTTGTTCCAAATGTACCAGTTGGTGTATTTGTTGGTGTCTTGTCTGGCCGATTGTTTAAACCATTCATGTTCAATTGAAGTATAGCTGGCCACATAGTCAAATAGTATTTTTAAACCACGCTTATGGGCTTCTTCAAACAGGCGTTTTGCATCTTCATTAGTGCCATATCTGGGGGCCACTTTGTAATAATCTGAAATATCGTAGCCAGCATCGTTAAAAGGAGATTCAAAAAACGGGTTGATCCAGATGCAATCCACACCGAGGCTTTTAACATAATCAAGTTTTTCAATAATGCCTTGCAAGTCACCAATACCATCACCATTGGTGTCATAAAATGTTTGTGGATAGATTTGGTAAAACACAGCGTTATGCACCCATTCCGGACAATCAGGAGTGTCAAATTTTCCTGTGATAGTTATTTCATTTGTTTGCCCATAACTTTGCGCTAAAAAATTTGTTAGTACTAATAAACTTATTAGCACTTTAAAAATGTGTTGTTTCATATTTATTCAATTATAGGTTATTATTCCAATACCCAAATGTAGGGGCAATTTTCTAAATCGCACAAGTCAAAATGATCCCAAAGCACTCTTTATTAACATTCTATCATTTATTTGGATGAATATGCGTAGGTATAATTATGCCTAATGCAAAACTATGTTATTGAGCGGCACTTGGCGTATAGGTTTGAAATAGGATTAGCAATTACTTAAAAACTTCAAACTTGGTATCCACTTTAAAAAAGCTGATTAATTGCCTTAACTGCTCTGCCTGGCTTGCCAGTTCTTCCGAGCCCGATGCCATTTCTTCAGAGGCGGCAGCGTTGTGCTGGGTAATTGTATTTAAGCTGTTAATTGCATTATTTATTTGTTCAGCTCCTGCATCTTGTTCAATGCTTCCGACGGTAATATTAGCAACCAGACCTGCTGTTTTTTCAATTTCAGGAACAAGGTTGGCCAATTGTTGACCGGCTTTTTCTGAAACCTGTACGCCTGAAACAGTAAGTGTATTTATTTCTTCAGCCGCTATTTTACTTCTTTCGGCTAACTTTCTTACCTCAGTTGCCACTACTGCAAAACCTTTTCCATGTTCTCCTGCCCTGGCAGCCTCAACAGCTGCGTTTAGTGCCAAAATATTCGTCTGAAAGGCTATGTCGTTAATAATCTGTATTTTATCAGCAATTTGCTTCATCGATTTTACGGCCAGTTCAGTTGATTTGTTACTTTCTTTGATATCATTAACAGCACCAATGGTAATAGTCTCAGTTTCTTTGGCATTTAAAGTGTTTTGCGATATGTTTGCAGTCATCTCTTCCATTGATGCCGAAACTTCTTCGGTTGAAGAAGCCTGTTCCGAAGCCCCCTGTGATATTTTCCGGGAACTCATGTTTACTTCATTACTGGCAGTTTCAATATTTTTGGCCCCTACCAATATTTCTGTAACAATGCTCCTTAAATGTGCCGCCATACTGCTTAACGCATTGCATAATTGACCAATTTCATCATTGGTGTTGCATTTTACGGTGCTTGTTAAATCGCCTTTTGATATTTTCAAGGCAAAATCAAGCCCTGCTTTTAAAGGGATGGTAATATTTCGGGTAATAACAATTGCTAAAACAATAGATACAACAAGAGCAACCAAACTTAAAATGATGATAACTTGTTTTGATATTCCTGCCCGGTTAATTAATTCTTCATCTGTAATTATTTCTTCTTTTGATTTTTGAGCTGCCTTACCGAAGATTTCCCCCATTTCTTTTAAATAAACTTCGGTTTCAATAAAAAAAATGTTATTTGCGGTATATTGTTGCCTAAAAATTTCACTCATCGTGCTATCAGAATACATTCTAACATTTTTAGTAAGCGATTCTTTAATTTTTATAGCTGAAGCGTGAAGGTTTTTATGTGGTTGTTCAAGTTCATCAAAAATTGGTCTTAAAGCAGGTGCTAATTCTTCATCATTTTTTCTTCCTTCGCCATAATACCATTTGCCAAAATCACATTTGTGCTGATCGGTTTCAATTTCTAATTCAGTTGTTTCTAGGTCGTTGATAAAGTGAGCTAATTCAGCGGCCCATTTCAAATGTTCCACATTCCTTAATTCGAGATCAGCCCTAAGCTCATTCCCTTTTATCACAGTTTCTGCATTATTAACAATGCCTGAAATATTTACTATTGACCAGGTACCAACAATAAACAGTATTACCGAAATAACACCAAAAGCTAAACTTAATTTCCCCCCAATTTTCAATTTCTTCCAATTCATTCTGTAGGTTTTAATTTTAATCATTAATCTCAGCAGGCCAGTAATAGAATCCTTTATGTACTTCTTTTATGGCCTCAGGAAGTTCCTGGTAAATGTTCGATTTAAAAACACAACCTTTAAAGCCCGCCCCAATTAGTTTTTGCAAATAGGCCTTATTGGTAAACATGGTTACAGCAATAATTTTTAAATGTACATTGTTCCAGTTTACCATTTTTGTTATGGTATAGCCATCGCTCTCAGGCATTGAAATATCCATTAAAATAATATCGGGTTTATAATTGGATAGTTTTTGATAAAACTCCATTCCATCAGTAAAAGTTGCCAGGACATTATATCCCAACTTTTGAATGACGAAAAATTCAAGGTTGTCAAGAAACTCCTTATTATCATCAATCAGAATTAACTTCATATTACTTTTGAAATAAATTTATGTATTAAACAAAGTTACTTAAAACTATGTTTTTAAACAATGGGGTAAATACCTAATAATAAAAGCAGTATTAACCTGATAATCGAGTATTTATAAAGCATAAGCTAAGCTGTATCAGTCTAACTGGCATGCTATAGGCCAATTAATAAACATTGTTTGCATTCATTGGGACACTAATTTCAACCCGAACACCTTGGTTGGGTTCACTTTTAATTGAAAAATTGCCCTGTATAGTTTTTATTCTGTTTTTAATGTTCAGTAATCCAAATCCTTTTCCTTTTTTTAATTTTCGGTTAACATCAAACCCTTTACCATTATCAGTATAGTTAAGTTTTACTAAATCATTCTTTTCAAAGATGAACAACGAAATCTTATTGGCACCTGAATATTTTAAGGTGTTATTAATCAATTCATTTACAACACGATAAAGGGTTATTTCAAGCTCTCCAGGAAATCTTTTTGTTTCAATATTCGTTTTAAGTTTAAAGCGGATTTTTTTACTTACAATGTTTTCAACGAAATTATTTACAGCATGTACCAACCCAAAATTATGAAGTATATGTGGGCTTAGGTTATTTGAGATTTCATGCAATGTAGAAAAGGCATTTGTTAAAGATAGGTTTCCTTTTTCAAACACAAACTGTTTGTTGTCATCCTCTTCGGCTAACCACTGAAAATACATACGAACATTTGATAAAATGGGCCCTAGCCCATCATGAAGTTCCTGTGCAAACCTGGCACGTTCCCTTTCCTCCGTATTCATTATTGCTTTCAGTATCTTTTTTTCACCTTGTTTTCGTTCGGTGATGTCCCTGATTGATGTTACCCTTATTCTTTGCTTATTTTGCTTAAAATATCTCGATTCTATTTCAACAGGGAATTGCTTCCCATTTTTATCAATTATTTCAGTTTCGTAGGGTAAGGAGTATTCTTCGGTCATTTTTTCCTTAAAATAATTTTCATATTCAAGCGGAAAAATAAAGCTCATAGAGTCTTGACCTATTAGTTCTGCATACGAATATCCTGTCATTTTTGAAAGGGCCCTGTTGGCATCAAGTATTTTCCGGTTTTGGTGAAGCATAATTCCCTCAAAAGTAAGGTTTGAAAGTAGTCTGTAACGTTTTTCGTTATATACAGATTTTTCTTTTGATAAGAGCAATTCTTCTTCAATCCGTTTTCTTTCAGTAATATCATCAAAAGTTAGTAGAACCTTTGAATTTTCGCCTTTCTCAACCAGCGAAGAAGATATAGAATAAGTCCTTAGCCCAATTTCTGTTCCCTGCAGAGTGATAACATCAGCTTCTTTTTTAAGGACTTCTTTGCCCGATTTTAATGTTTCCGCTAATGTTATGCTAATTACACAGTTCTTGCAAAGCTCTGAGCTACCAATGCCTATTGTTTCATTACTTTCGCCAATACAATTAAACACGTTTTTACAGCTGTAATTTCCTATAACCTTGTTTTTACCCAGAATGGTTTCGGAAGTTGTCCTGTTTATTTTTATAACCTGGGAGTTTTGGTCTAACAGCATCATTATAACTGGCGCATGATCAAATATCTTATTAAGAATTTCTTCATTTTCTTTCACCTTTAGGTTGGTTTGATATCGCTCCATTTCGCTGCCAACACTAGCTGAACAAATTTCAAAAACAGATTTGATAAAAAAAGTTTCTGTAAGAGGTTGACGAAATAAAGATACAATAATACCAATCCCTTCTCCAGTATGGCTAAATACCGGAGTACCAATGTATGCCTCAACCTTCATTTCTTGAAGCAGTAAATCTTTTGGAAAAAGTTTGGCTACATCATGGGTATAAATGCAGGTTTTTTTATTAATAACATTTTCGCACGGTGTACCTTTAAGCAAATAAGATAAATCATCTAAACGCTCATTTTTATGATATAACGAAATGGTTTTTATTTCATTATCTGAAATACTCTCGGCAATATACACATAGTCTGCATTTGCAATTTGAACTAAACTTTTAACCAGGGCGTTAAAAAAGGTCTGCCCACCTTTACCCATGGTGTTTTTTATTATTTTTTTCAGTGCTTTCTCACTCCGTAGTATTTTTTTTTCAGCTTCTTTTTTTTCACTTATATCAATGGCCACTGCATACAAATATTTCTTACCATCAAGTACAATGGTTTCGCCAAAGCCCCAAACAGGTACTCTTTTTCCAGAAGCTGTTAAAATATCTAAATCAAAACTTTCCACTTTCTTCGATTCCTGCAATTCTTTTATTGTTGAGCTAATAAGGTCTTTGCTTAGCCCTAACAATTTTGAGGCATTACTGTTTTCAACTTGCTGTTCAGAAAAGGCAAGCTTCTGGTAAAAGGTTTTGTTAACTTCAAGAAACCTGTCTGTATGTAAATCAATAATACCACAAATTGCGGGGTTGGAATGAAACACCTTAGAAAGCTTTTCCTCAGACCAGGCCAACTGACTAACATCTTTGCTAACACCAAAAACTACCTGCTGATTATTCCACATGCCCAGTATTGCCTTAGTTTCAACAGGAATGATTTTTCCATCCCTGGTAATTAGGGGAATGAGGCAAAGCTTTTCTTCTCCATTAACAATACTATTTATAATTTCAGTGGCTTCGGCATGCCTGTTTTCTGGGTGAATTTTTAATAATGATTGACCAATCAGTTCATTTTTCTTGTAACCAAGTCTTTGAAGTGCGGTTTCGTTTATCTCAAGTAGCTTCCCTTCTTTACTTACTACAAATAAAAAGTCATCAACTTTATCGAAAAATGATTGGTAGTTGCTAGTGGTTTCTTGATTGCGGTTTATTGTACTTTGCATACCGTATGTTTTAGCTATATTGAAAGTACTAAAAACAGGGCAAAAAAACAACTCGCTTTACATTGCAATGGTTTATTGCATATTATGGTACGATTGAAACAAGCAAGGTTTATTTCAATTCAAGGCTTATTCATCATCATCCTCACTATCAGGCATTTGTTCGGCAAGGTAATCCAAGTCTGCATATTTGCCTTCATATTTCTCTTTGGCTTTGTCAGTCAGGTTTCCTTCAACATCGTAATCATCATCATCTTCTATGATTGCTTCGGCCTGTGAAACCGTCATTCGAACCAAGTAATACTTCTCATCCGTTTCAAAAGGTAAAGCAGTCACACGGTTTCCATCTTTATTAGTATAATGTACCAAATGTTCTGCAAAACCCTCACTATAAACAAGCTTAATTTGTTCCCTGATTTCTTTATCCAGCTTCTCAAAATCTTTTATTACTCTTGGTTTACTGTTGCTCATCACTTAAAAATTTTGCGTTCATTTTTTTAATAAATGTATGAAATAATATTTTTCAACAAGGCTAAAACTTTAAAGTTTTTAAATATTTTTTAAAAAAGTTTTTGTATCGCCTTTGAAGTTCGCGCAAGTATCTAAACATCAATACATTAATGGCTTCAGGCAATTCTTACTTTAAAACTCAATTTTAATTAAAATAATCTTAGTATTTCAAATTCTAAAAATAATAATCAAAAAAGTTCCTCTAATCTATAAAACAATTAATTTTTTTTTGAGGTTTACCTATAAATACAGGTTCACAATAAAGTTACGAAACAATTCACCAAATAAACTTATCTTCGTGAATATTTTAAATTGTAATTTTTACTGGTAATGAAAATTTTGATTGTAGAGGATGAAAAAGGACTGGCTACTTCCATTTTAAGTTATTTAAAAATGAGTGGACATGTTTGTGAATTAGCTTCAGACTATCGATCAGCAAATGAAAAAGTCCACTTGTATAAATATGATTGCGCACTAATTGATATTAATTTACCCGACGGATCGGGCCTTGATATAATAAAACAATTAAAAAAAGAAAACGAACCCACCGGGATTATAATTATTTCGGCCCGCGACACTATTGACGACAGGATAAAAGGTCTGGATTTGGGTGCCGATGATTATCTTGTTAAGCCCTTTGATTTGGCAGAACTAAACGCAAGAATTAAATCCCTGTTCCGGAGAATGAGTTTTAAAGGGAGCAATACTATTGAGGTTGGAGAATTAACCATTTATCCTGATGAATTTAAGGTAACCCTTAATGATAAACCATTTGAGCTGACCAAAAAAGAATATAATTTATTGATGTTTTTTGTTGCCAATTCAAACCGGGTATTGGCAAAAGAAACCATCGCAGAGCACCTTTGGGGCGACAATATTGACATGGCAGATTCTTATGACTTTGTATATGCCCATATTAAAAACCTTCGAAAAAAACTTCAGGAAAAGGGTTTGCAAGAATATATTCAAACAATTTATGGTATTGGATATAAGTTTCAGGTGGCCTAAATATATGTGTAACTATGAAACCCTAATGGAGGGATTTTTATGTAGAAATTTAAATGCTCTTCAAAATTATTGGTTGAATATCAGTGATTTAACTTAAATTTAATCGTGTGAAACTTTTAACTAAAACTACACTTTATTACATAACTGTTTCGCTGTTCATATTTTTTATTTGTGGTATTGGAATATATCAATTGGTAATAAATCTTGAAGAACGAAAAGTAAAAGAAGAGTTAATTGATCAAATGCACCGATTTTCTCTTGATTTAAAAAAAATTGATACTGATTTTAGAAACACAACCATTATTTCGGGTGGTTTAATTGAATTGAAGCATGTGCATGAGGTTGATAATCAGGCAGTCCAATTTACCGACACACTAATATTTGATGAAGTAAGGAAAAGGGTGACACCTTATAAAAAGATATCATTTTTCTTAAATATAAAAGGGGCCTTCTACAAAATCTCAATCTACAAGTCAATGATTGAATCCAATTACCTTATTGAGCAGGTTGCTTTAACTGTAACAATTATTGTAATTGTTTTTTTGCTCGCTGTTTATTTTCTGTACCGCTATTTTTTTGGAAGAATTTGGGCCGATTTTTTTGCTACCATCAATAAAATTCAACATTTTGATTTGTCCTCGCCTGAGAAACTGCGTTTTCCAAATTCCATGATAATAGAATTTAACGAACTTAACCAGGTGCTTGAAAAGATGATTAATAAAATAAGCTCTGATTTTGAAGGGCTTCGGGATTTTTCGGGGAACTTAACACACGAGGTTCAAACGCCACTTGCAGTTATAAAATCAAAAGCTGGGCTACTTTTGCAGGATGAGAATGTTACTGAAAATCAAATGATTCTGGCTTCTGAAATCAATCATGAAACTTCAAAAATTTCAAGGTTGATAAAAGCCCTGAGTATTTTCACCAAGCTCGATCATCATCAATATCATAGCAAAGAAAAAATTGACCTGCAAGAAGTTGTCAGGTCTAAGATTATAGTGTTTGAAGATTTTATTGAAGCAAAACAACTTGAAGTTAAAATTGAATTAAAAGAAATACCTCCTATTGAGATGAACCCGGAACTGGCCGAAATACTTTTTACCAACCTGGTGAAAAACGCTGTCAGGCACAATATTGACAAGGGGGAAATTGAAATTTCATGCATCAAAAAACGTTTTGAAATTAAAAATACCGGAATTCAACTAAATCTTGCACCTGAAAAATTATTTGAAAGATTTTCTAAAGCGTCACGAAACAGCGAATCTTTAGGCATTGGTTTATCCATTGCAAAAAAAATATGCGATTATTATGGATTTGAAATAAGTTATAAAAATATGAATGAAAATCACCTGATTAGCATTAACTTTAATCGTTAAAATAGGATTTTTAAAACCGAGTTAAAAAAAATCTACTAATTATGAACATTGAAAAAATAAAAAATTACAACCAAAAAATGCTGGCTGTAATCACCACTGCGGCAGTTGCATTTGCAGTTATTGGCTTGTTTTCGTTCATATTCTTTATATTGAATGATGTTTTCCGTGTATTTCATGGCTCAACAGTTCGTTACCAAGAGGATGGCTTGCCAACGGAAGAATTTGCTTATGGTGAGCCCGAATCGAACAAGCAGAATTTATTTATATCCTATCACTTTCCTCATCTGGTTGATACAAGCAAACAGATTTTTGTTATTCCGGTTACCCATCAAACTCAGGATGAAATAAGGGATAATTATTCCAGGAAAATTACTTTTTCAGGCTCAGGCTCGTATGATAATTACGATTATTCCAATAACTCAGCTTTTATTAACTTTGTTATATACGATGCACTGTCAAACCAGAGTGAAAAATTATTCAGGCAACAGGTTGTTATTGGCGAATACCACCCCATATATTTAAGTGATGATATTTTATTGGTATTTGAAGCTGCCATTGAAGATACTGATAGCAATGGTAAAATAAATCTGAATGATAATAAGGCTTTGTTCATTTATTCGCTAAGCAATAGGGAGCTAAAACAGGTGGAAATGGATGGAAGGACCGTCATTCAGTATCGATTTATTGCTAAAACAAAGGATCTTATTGTACGATTTGGGAAAAATACAAACACTCGGATGAAAAAGGACGAAGAGTTTGACCCTGGAATATTGTGCAAATATATTTACGCAAAAGACCAACTAATAACCATTAATAATTCAAAGTTAAATACAGAACTTAAAGAAATAGCCGAAGGAGAAGGCAAATAAGAAATATAAATTTAAATAATTGTGAGAAATATTAAAGAGTTTGCTAACCAGATTGAAGAAAAATACGAAGTATTTAAAGAAAAAAGTTTAAAAAACAGAAGGTTTAAACATCGCGATATCCTTCCATTAATTGATAATTTGCGTTCAAAGTCAATCTTTGAAGTAGCTGAATTAGGAAAATCAACTGAAGGAAGGGAAATATTTGTAATTAAAGCCGGTAAAGGTAAAACAAAAGTGCTTCTGTGGTCGCAAATGCATGGAAATGAGCCTACTGCAACGCAGGCCTTGTTTGATATTTTCAACTTTTTATGCATTGCTGATGAGTTAAATGATGTAAAGGAAAAGCTTTTTAATGAACTAACTTTGTATTTTATTCCAATGGTGAATCCCGATGGGGCAGAGGTTTTCAAACGAAGAAATGCGCTTGATATTGATCCCAATCGCGATGCAGCAAAACTTCAGGGAGTAGAAACCCGGCTGTTGAAAGAGTTCAGGGATAAAATTGAGCCTCAGTTTGGCTTTAATCTGCACGATCAGGCAATTTATTATACCGCAGGGGCTACCAAAAAACCTGCAACCATGTCGTTTTTAACACCATCGTTTAACAAGGAGCAGGAAATTGATAAAAGCCGCGTAGCCTCAATGGAACTAATTGTTTTAATGAACAAAGTGTTGCAGCAAAGAATTCCGGGCCAGGTTGGCCGGTACGATGATGCTTTTATGCCTACCGCATTTGGCGATAACATGCAGCTTTGGGGCACAAGCACCATTCTTTTTGAGGCAGGTGGTTACAAAAACGACCCCGAAAAACAATATGTGCGCGAACTAAATTTCATTAGTATTTTAACTGCGCTTTATGCAATTGCTTATGATTATCCGCACAATTTTGAGTTGATGGATTATTTTAAAATTCCGGAAAACAAAAAGGAAAAGTTGTTCGACTTGCTAATACGTAATGCAAGTATTAAAAAAAATGGGCAACTATTTAAAATTGATATTGGCGTTCGTAGGCAAGAGATAGATAATCAAGACTTTACAGGCTTTACTTATAAGGGGAAAATAGAGGACATTGGCGATTTGACCTATTTTTATGGCTATCAGGAAATTGACGCAAGTGGTCTTCAGGTCAAGATTTCGAATGAAGATTTAGTACCTTTAATTGGCGATAATGCTAATTTCACTTTGGTGAATGATTCCGGTGAAATAAAATATCAAATAAAAAACGGATTTGTGGAATAAACTAAAACTAAATTGATTTTCAGTATGAAGCCATAGCCAATGTGAAAACTACTGATTATTCATTATAACTAACTTTTAAAATCTAAAACTAACATTTGCTAATTAAAAATTGAAACCATGAAAAAATTAAGTTTATTGATGGTGTTATTGTTAACAACATCAGTTTTATTTGCCCAAGTAAACAAAACCAAAAAAAAGTTTGAGCGGGTGAATCGTGCTCATGGCGTTAAAATTGATCCAGCCAAGGTGCCACAAGCCGTAAAAAATGCACAGGCTAAGCAGTTTTCAAATGTACAAAAAATTAGGTGGCGTGTAAAAGTGATAAAAACCAAAGAGGGCACTGGCAAGGATTTCATTGCTTCATTTAAAGGAAAGGATGGACTTGTAAAGGCGCATTACCGGCCAAATGGCACTGCTGTACTAAACATTTATCACCTGGCTGGTGATAAAGTACCTGCTAATGTGGCCTCAATTGCAAAAAGAAACTATCCTGGGTTTGATCTGAAAAGAGGAGCCAAAATAGAAGTTTTAGCTAAAAACATATCGGGTTATCGATTGATTTTAACCAAACCTGCAGCAAAGCTTATTCTTTATACCGATGAAAATGGGAATGATGCTAAAAAAGTGGATGAAGCCAAAGCCGCAATGGGTGATGGAGATAATGACTTTGGTGAAACGGAAGGAGATATGGATGAGTATTAAATGAGGAGTTAAGTGAAATTTTTAATAAACGCATTTTTCGATTAAAAAAGCAGTGGTGAAAGCAATACATCACTGCTTTCTTACTTTTAGGCCTAATTTTTAAGCTGTTTTTATTGCTGCGTTTGTCATACGGAGCAGTATACAACAAATGTATCTAACTGCTTCAGGTTTTAGTAATCATTGACCTGCCAATTACATTTGGATAAGATGAAAATAATTGGTTTTTTTGGCTGACATTTTCTTAAAAATGTAAAGTTTTTCTCTTTCTCAAACGTTAATCTTACAATTCGACTTAAAAATGGAAAAAAATCAGAATTACAAGATTGGAATGACAACATTGGCCACAATCTTTTTCATTTTTGGATTTACTAACTACTTTTACAACAGGCTCCGTTGCATTGTGGACAGTAATTTCAATTGGTTTATTCAATTCAATCATGTTCCCAGATATTTTCACATTATCAATTCGCGACCTTGATAAAGGCGAATTAAGCGCAGCATCAGGAATAATCAATAGTTTGGTGTGGCGGGGTGATTATCCCTCTTTTAATGGGAGGAATTGCTGACAGTAGTGGTTACACCTGGGCTTTTTTAGTTCCTGCAGTTTGTTATCTTTATATTTTCTTTTTTGCTGCAAAAGGATGTACTATTGGAATAAAAAAATAATAATTAAAAACGTAAAATAATGAAACAAGTAGCAATTGGAGTAGATATAGGCGGTACAAATACCGCAATTGGCGTGGTTGACCGCGAAGGACACGTAATGGTAAAGGACAGTATTGATACACCAGACCATGGCGATATTACCCAATATGTTGAAGATTTAGCCTCAGCTATTGAAGGCCAGATTACCAGGGTAAAACAACTAAACGAAAACCTTGAAGTAATTGGTATTGGTATTGGTGCACCCAATGCAAATTATTATTCCGGAACTATTGAACATGCTCCTAACCTATCTTTTAAAGGCATTATTCCGTTTGTAGAGTTGTTAAAAAAGCGCTTTGCAAGCATTGATAATATTTGTTTAACCAATGATGCGAATGCTGCAACTCTTGGCGAATTGATTTATGGTGGTGCCAAAGGAATGAAAAATATTGTAATGTACACTTTAGGTACAGGCCTTGGAAGCGGGTTGGTAGTAAATGGTGATTTGGTTTACGGTCATGATGGGTTTGCTGGCGAATGTGGCCACACTGTTTTAGTTGCTGATGGCAGGGTTTGCGGTTGCGGAAGCAGAGGTCACCTTGAGGCATATTGTTCTGCCCCTGGCATGAAACGTACTGCTTTTGAGTTACTTGCAGAATACAACGATACAAAAAGCCCATTAGCAGATAAATCATACAACGAAATGACCTCGAAAATGATTTACGAAGCAGCCGTAGCTGGTGATAAAATTGCCAAAATGGTTTTTGAAATTACCGGAGCTTATTTAGGCAGGGCTATTGCTGATACCATTCATCATACAAGCCCTGAGGCCTTTTTCTTGTTTGGCGGGCCAGTAGCTGCAGGGGATGTATTGTTAGAGCCTACCAGAAAGGCAATGGAAGAAAGCTTGTTGCCAATTTTTAAGGGTAAAGTAAAAATTGAAGCTTCGCAATTAAAAGAAGGCGATGCTGCTATTTTAGGTGCTAGTGCATTGGCATGGCAAGAAATGGCAAAAAAATAAAGAAATATCCTTGTTTAATAGAAAGAGCTGCTCAGTTTTGGGTAGCTCTTTTTGTTTCTGATTCCGAATTTTCGATTAGATTAATTCTTGCATAAATCACACCAATTTTTCTAGAACTATCCCGATAGTCCTTCAAAAATTTGTTGCAATTTCTGCTAAAAATTAATTCAAACTGTGTGAATATTTTTAATCGA
>JBNKJW010000042.1:0-105469 GCA_050291445.1 Bacteroidales bacterium
TTTTATTACCGTTATACCAATATGTAATTCTTTTTTTGCGTTTTAATTGATTTTTAAGGTATTCCATTAGTTTATCAATCACTGACTGATCAACTTCGTAACCTGCTCTTTTGGCTTCAATTAAAAAATGTGCGCCATAAACACTGCCCCACCAGCTTTCGTAACCACCTCCTGGCCAATATGATAATGCTCCATTGTATAGTTGCATTAATTGCAGCTTCCTAATAGCTGCTTTGATATTATAATCTGCATCAAATTTAGCTGAACCAGAAAGCTGTTTGGCCAAATCGGCATAATACAACTGGGGAAAGGCCGCTGAAACAGTTTGTTCGACACAACCGTATGGATAACGCACCAGGTAATCCAGGTCTTTTGAGAACTGCACCAAAGGAGAATTACTTACAAGCAGCTTATTATCAATGCTTTGTTTCATAAATCGTTGCATATCCATTTTTATAGCCTGTTGCGAACCGGCTACTATTACTCCGGAACCATCAATTTTTTGTAACGGTGAAGCTGGCCGTATGCTAATGTCAGTTTCATTACTGTATTTTTTGCCATTTGCGTTAACCAATACATTGATGTTGGCTTCGCCCAACTCAGGCGCTGCAGCCAGTTTGTAATACAGCTGCTTTTCGCTATTAGCGGCAATGCTTATTTTTTCAGCATCTTTTCCCAGCATTTTTACAGGCCCCTTAACATCAATTGATAAATCACAATCCATTGGGTTGCTTGTAGTATTACTTAGGTTCACACTCATTTCAATGGTGTCTTTAGGACTTAAAAAACGAGGAAGTGCTGCACTAATTACCACTGGGTCAGCCACTTTCATATTTGCCTTTCCGGCACCGAAGGCCTTTCCATTGTAAGCAACTGCCATTATTCGCAAGTCGCCTGAAAACTGCGGAATATCAATCTCGTATTCAAGATTTCCATTTTTATCGGTGGTTTTTATACCACTCCAAAACGAAACGAGTTTAAAACGCTTGTTGGTCATAGGATTTACCCGCTTAGCCAACTCTCCTGCTCCACCACCTTCTTTTCCGGTTTTCATAGCAATCTCAGGGAACAGATAAGGATAAATATTGTATGAATTAACCGCCAAAGCTCGTTTCCTGTAAAAAAATGTATACGGATTTGGTGTTTGAAAACCAGTAACCTGCAAAATTCCTTCGTCCACCACAGCAATAGTCATAGCCGTATTTGGTTTTGATTTAATTTTAATTTTCTGCTTTGTTTTAGAATGTGATTTCTCAACAGCAGTAATGGTTATAGGAATTTTGTTGGCTGGATTTTCAACCATCACTGGCATGTACCCGTGGGCTACAGTTAATGGAATGTCTGATTGCCCGTGTGGTTTTATTAAGGTAGCTGATACATAAACATTTGGAACAAAATCATCTTTAATGTCCAAATCAAACGAAACCGCCCTTTTATCGGTTTTTAAATAAAAATGATCCGTTACATTTTTCCGCTCAACAGTAACCAATACTTTTCCGGAGAATGGAGTGTTCAAAATCACCTTTGCCTTATCGCCAACCTGGTATTTATCCTTATCCAGCTCAATGTCAATATTTCCTTCGTTATTTACCTGGAACGAGCTGGTAGTAGTTGCTCCCCATCCATAAGAATAGAAACTTTTTTGCACATAGGTTTTAGTACCAGGTTTTGATATTCTAATATCGTACCTGCCTGAAGTTTTAGGAATATAGGTCAAAATTGTTTTATCCCCATTCAAATCGATTGTTTTATTATATTTTACAACTTCCTCATGCTCAGATTTATACCGGTAATAACTGCCAGATTTAGCCAACACTGTACGGTATTCGTGCTTAATAATCTTCACATTGGCTTTTACTCCGCTTAGCGCTTTTCCATCTTTATCCACAGCAATTAATGGAATTCGCATTGCTTTGTCGGTTTTGTTGTAATAATCTTCCAAATCAATTCCGTAAAACTTATCCTGGGTGTAAATTGTTGCAGAAGTCCTTCGGTTAACAGGTCTTCCGGTTTCATCAAATACTGTTACATAATAATCGGCACGGAGCACGCCCATATCTGCATAAGACATTGGATAGGTGTAAGTTTCGTTGGCCTGTCCTTCAGTATTGGTCTTTCCGCTCCTTACATTTGAATCAAAATAGGTTTTTCCACCTGTTAAACCAAAGTAATACGAACGATACTTTTTAGTATAAAAATAACTTCTTTTTACACTTTCCTGAATTTCATAATTTCTGTTTGTTGCAGGAGGACCAAATAAATTATTAGCTTGCACCTTCAAATTCATGGTTTGACCAATAAATAACTCTTTTTTATCAGATTGTACTTCTACTTTTATCCTATCCGGTACAAATTCTTCAACTTTAATAGACTTTGAGTTCAGATAAACATTGGTTGAGGTATAAACTTCAACATTGTAACTGCCTGTTGGTGCTGAAGCAGGAATAACCACATCTGTTTCGAAAGAACCGTATTGGTTCAATGTTTTTTTGATTGTTTTAAACACCTTTCCATTAGGGGCATAAAGTTTCATCTTTACTGGAATTTCGCCTGGAGCTTTCCACTCTTCATTCCTCATTATTACAGAAATATGCATGGTTTCGCCAGGACGATAAATATCTCTATCGCCGTAAATAAATGCATCATAACCCGAAAGGTTTTCTGTTTTTCCGCTAATTTCAAATCGTGAGGTACCAATTTGTGTACGATTAAATGGTAAAAAGTTGAAATCTGCACCCATTTTTGCCGTAATCAAAGAAGGTGCAAAACCATCAGCAGGCATATTTTTTAAACTGTAAACGGCAAAACCATTTTTATTGGTTTCAACATTTCCCAACACCTGGTTATTTTTACCAGTAATTTCAAGCTTTACACCTGATAAAGGCTTAGCCGATTCAATTGAGTTAGCAAAAATATACAGGTTATCTATTCCTTTTTTAGCTATCAGCCCAATATCAGAAATAGACACTATCTTTCTGGCTTTCAGCCAGTAATCATCAACTGAACGGACTTCAATAACATAAACTCCATCATGGTTTCCTATTTTATCTTCGAAATCTAAATTCAATAACCTTCCACTATTTGACACCTCCAACGAAGTAGTAGCAATTTCTTTTTCATAAACCAAATCGCCTAAATCACCAACCTCTTTTGGTCCATCATAGTAGTAATAATCATCGTAGTAATAGTTATCGTAATAAGATCGACTGCTTAAATAGCTTAACAAATTATTTTTATACACTTTTTTAATAATAACCCTTACCTTAGGAACACTAACTATACGAACTTCGAGATTTTTAAGCCCTTTTCCACTAAGGTATTCGGCTTTTCTATTCATGATTTTAATCTCGGGATCAAGTTTTCCAAACGAAACTTCTTCGGTATATTCGTATTTTAGTTTTCCACCAAGTGTGCCAGAAAGTCCTTCTTTAACATTAATGGTATATTTTTTCCCAATATCAAACTTCTCACTTTTAACATAAATTTTTCTTCCTTCAACGCTTACGGTGTAGCTTACTGATGGCGAAATATCTATGTAGTTACGAATATTTGCTTCAACAACATCCTGGTTAGCTGTTATGGTAACAGTTCCGTTAAAACCATCGTGGTCAGCTTCAATCTTTTTAATCTGAAAATCATCAGGATCAATAATTTCTGTTTTTTCAGTTAAATCGGCATTGCTTAATGCAAGGTTCAGTATTTTTAACCCTTTTGCAATTTTCACATTGGTTTCAGCTTTGTCATCATCAATTTCATAATTTTCTACAATTACCGAAACTTTATCAGAAACCTCATGACTTAAAAGCTCATATTTTACTTTTTTACCATTTAGTGTAATACTAAGTTTTTCTTTTAAATCAGCTGGGCGAATCCGATAGTTAAACTCAAAATCGTAGCGAATTACGGTTTGGTCTGATTTTAAGATTTCTTTTGCTAAATAGGCCTCAAAATTCTTTATTTCGAAGAAAGGAGTATGAAACTCAACCGGAATATCATCATCAACAGTCAAACCATCAGCCATTTCATTAAAACGCGCTTTATATTGGGTGGAAGGTCTTAAATAATGGTAGGGTGAAAAAACCAGTTCACGCTTGTTTTTCCATTTAAATTTCCCTTGAAGTGGTGGATCAAAAACAATGTAGTGGGCTGTATCCCAAACATTTACTTTCTCATCAGGCACCATATCCTGATTAAATTCAAATTTTAGGTTACCAGCAAGTGGTACAATTTCGCTGAACCCGTTGCGTGTAAGTTTAATAGACTCTGAACAATTGCTAAGAACTAAAACTAGGAGCAATAAAACACTTAATAACTTTTTCATTTCACTTGTTTTTTTTAGATTAAACCTGCTTATGGTTTTGTACATAAAAGTACAAAAAATAATTACTTGGTTGATTTTAGTTTACCAACTACCTTTTAATAATGATGAACAATTATGTTGTATCTCATAAATATATCTACTGGTTACATGGCTGAAAACACGAAGTCTGAAAAAAAGAGTTGAAGGCACAGCTATTCTTCCAACTTCGGGACCAGAACCCCAGGCTTAAAAACTGATAATCAACCAATCTAAAAATTAGTGGTAAACGCACCACAGTCATAATATTTTTTGACTAACAGGAACTTAGCACGGTTTGAAGTTGACAGATTAAAGCAGGAAGGAAAGATAATGTGTCTCTATCATTTTTCTTCCCAATGCGTGCCTCACGCAACATACCTTTTGAAACAAGATAAACCTTGTGGTAAACTACCACAGAATCAGTTAATATATTTACCAAAATTTTAGTTTTAAAACTCATTTAAGTTTTGTTTCTTTGAGTGTTCAACAAATATTAAAAATGACTGATAATCAGGCGAAAAAGGAAGTTTTGTTTATTATTAATCCAATTTCGGGAAACAATAAACGAAAAAATACAAGGCAATTGATTGAAAACTCAATTGACAAAAAAAAATATAAGGTTACTTTTAAACAAACAGAATACTCTAAACATGCAACAGTAATTGCTAAACAAGCTGTTGATGAGGACATTGATATAATTGTTGCTGTGGGTGGCGATGGTACTGTAAATGAAGTTTCAAAAGCATTGATAAATACCAACACCAGCTTTGCAATTGTACCCTCAGGATCAGGGAACGGCTTGAGCCGTTTTTTAAAAATTCCGCTTAATACTAAAAAAGCAGTTGAGTTAATAAATAAAGGCAAGCTTTTTAAGATGGATGCCATAAAAATTAACAACGATTATTTTGTGAACATGGCCGGAGTTGGTTTTGATGCACATATTAGCCATTTATTTGCCAACTATGGTAAACGCGGATTTCGAAGCTACTTAAAACTAATAGTAAAAGAGTTTTTCACCTACAAATTAAACAAATATAAACTAAAAACAAATGGGGAAACCTGTGATATTCAAGCATTTGTAATTAGCTTTGCTAATTCATCGCAGTTTGGAAATAATGCACATATTGCCCCCCTGGCCAAAATAAATGATGGCCTAATTGATATTTGTATTCTGAAAAAATTCCCTGCATGGAAATCACTATTTATTACCTTATTGCTGTATTCAAAAAAACTTACAAAAAGTAAATATTATCAAATAAAAAAAGTGCGCGAACTTGAAATTATCAATAGCGAAAAATTAAATGCGCATATTGATGGAGACCCAATAACTTTTGAATCGAATGTTAAAATCTCAATTGTACCAGAATCATTAAATATTATAATTCCATAAAGCGATATTTTTCATCATTTTGTTTTAAAACAATGCAATTTGGTTCCATTTATTCATCCACTATCAAAACAGATGTAAATTTCTGATTAAAAATATTTTAGGCATGAAAATTGGAAATAAAAGTTGCGAGTGCTAACAATATTATTGAAAATATTAGTTGTAGACTTTGTATGTCAATTAAATATTGCTAAAAAAACGTTACAATTATTAATTGATTATAGCTAATTTTACTTGGGTACTTATCACTTTTAAGAAAAACTTTTTATGTGCACATAGATTCTTACCGTAATAATAAAATATTACAATCGGGTCGAATGAGATGAAAAAAACAAAAAGTTCATATCGCAATTTTCCTCAAATAAAAAAGCTGCTCATTCTATTTTTTTTATTTCAACAATTTAATTTTATTTCAGAAATAAATGCCCAGGCAGCTAAGGAGTATGCAATTAAAAGTGCTTTTCTACTAAGAGTGGCTAATTTTGTTGAATGGCCAAAAAATTCAAAAGTTAATAACAAATCCAAAGAATTTATTATTGGAATATATGGCGATACCCCTTTTGATAATAATCTGGACGAAGCAATAAAAGCAAAAAAGGTTGAAATAAAAGGAAAAAAAGTAATTATTAGAGTATTTAGCCATCCCGAAGAAATAAAAACAGCTGACATTTTATTTATTTGCTCTTCGGAAAAATTCAACCTGTCAAAAATACTCAAACAAACAGAAAACCATTCAGTACTTACTATTGGCGACACAAAGGGATATGCCGAGAAAGGAGTTATGATAAACATATATTTATCAAATGGTTATCTGAAATTTGATATAAATATAGATGCTTACAAAAAAGCGAAATTTTACATCAGCTCAAAACTGCTATCAAAAGCAACAAATCTCATAAATTAAATATAAAAAATGAAACAACCATAATTTTAAACCAGGCAAATGAAGCTACAAACCAGTAGTGAGTATTTATTTAATCATTAATAGGTTGATTATTGCATGACAGTTACCTAGGACCAATAAAATATTAAAACGTACTAATGAAATATTTGCAAAGGCTTTCTATAAAAACAAAACTTACCCTTATCATAATTAGTGTAAGTTTATTTGCCATAATTTTGGGCTTTACCATTATTACTTTTTTTAATATTAATAATTTAAAAAGGGATCTTGTTAATCAAACTTCTTTAATAGCCAAGTTATTGGCAGAATACTCAGAATATGCATTGCTTTTTGATGATACAAAAGAAGCCGTTGCCGACCTAGAAAATGTAAAAACCATTCCATCGATTAAAGCTGCCGAATTGTACAATGCTGAAGGAAGTTTTTTTGCCTCTTACAATAGCCAGCAAGCTTCTCATGATAGTTTAAAAATAACTGTACCCAAACATGAGTATATAAACGAAGAACTTAAAATATACGAACCCATATACAGCTCTGATAATGAACTAATTGGAGCCATTCTTCTAACAGTATCATTAGATGAACTAAACAAAAACGTTACCGACTTTATGCTATGGATGTTATTAATTATACTGCTAGTTACAGTAATAATTGTACTCCAGGCAAGTACTTTTCAAAAAATTATTTCAAAACCTATTTTAAATTTGGCAAACCTAACTGTAGAAATAAGCAAAACGGGCGACTATAGCATGCGTATTTATAAAAAATCAAACGACGAAATAGGAGTATTATATGATGGTTTTAATAATATGCTGGAAGTGATAGTAAAAAATGAATTAGCCATGCTGCAAGCCCAGGACGAATTAAAAGACTCAGAGGAACAGTTCAGCACCTTTATGGAAATGTTGCCAGCAGCTGCTTTTATTAAGAAAAATGATTCTGCTTTTAAATATGTCAATAAATTTCTAAACGACCAGTTTGAAGCCAATGAATGGATTGGGAAAAAACTACAAGCCAACCTACCTTCGCAAAAAAAACAATTCTCCGCGTTAAACGATAAGCAAGCATTAAGTTTAACACAAAACTATGAGGAATATTTGTATGATAAAAAAAATGAATTGCGATATTTTGAAACCTGGAAATTCCCAATTAGAAGAAAGGAAAAGCCAACATTAATTGGCGGAATTGCTATTGATATAACCAAAAGAAAGCTATATGAAAACAAAATAAATTATTACATAAAAGAATTAGAGCGAAACAATAAAGAGCTCGAAGAATTTAATTATGTAGCAAGCCATGATTTAAGGGAGCCTTTGAGGACAATTACCAGTTACTGTGATCTTTTAAGTGAAGACATTGGCAAAGATATGAATGATATGGTAAAAGAAGACCTGAACTTTATAACAGATGCCACAACAAGAATGAATGTATTAATTCAGGATTTGTTGCAATTGTCAAGAGCCAAAAAAATAGAATTTGAATTTAAAAAAGTAGACCTAAATGCTTTAATCGCAACCGTTTTAAGAGACCTGGAATTAAAAATAAAAGAAACCAATACAACAGTTACCTATACTAACATGCCCATTGTTATGGGCGATTATATGCAACTTAGCCAAGTGATTCAAAATTTACTAACAAATGCTATAAAATTTAAATCAGATAAGGATCCTGTTATAAAACTTTATGTCAAAGAACAAAACAGTTTTTATGAAATTTATATTGAAGATAATGGTATTGGGATAGATAAACAATACCAACAGCAGATATTTTCGGCATTTAAGCGGCTTCACTCAAGAGATAAATACGAAGGAACGGGCATAGGACTTGCAATTTGTAAAAAAATTATTGAAAGGCACAACGGGACAATTCGCATAGAATCTGAAGTTGGAATAGGTAGTAAATTTATAATTTCACTAAAAAAACAAGAATAGGTCAAACCATTGTCTGAAAAAATATATATTTTTATATATTAGTTGGTCAAAGATGAACAGATCTAATGGATACAAATAATAACATGGCAGTAATTTTATTGGTTGAAGATAACCCGGCAGACCAACAACTCACAATAAGGGCCCTTCGGAAAGGAAAAATTAATACCAATCTACAAATTGTAAATGATGGACAAGAGGCATTAGATTATTTGCAAAATAATGACAAATTTCAGGACAAAAAAAAAACACCACGACCTGATTTAATATTGCTTGACATTAACATGCCAAAAAAAGATGGCAAACAGGTCTTGAAAGAAATAAAGGCCAACGATGATTTAAAAAGCATCCCTGTGGTTATACTTACTACTTCAGACCAAGAAAGAGACATTATTGACGCCTACAAACTAGGAGTTAATTCCTATATAAGTAAACCGGTTAGAATTAAAGATTTTATTGAAGTAGTCCGCAAACTTGAAGAATTTTGGTTTACTCTTAGCAAATTGCCATCAAACAAAAAATATTAAAGCTTGCATAACCCAATATGAAAAAAAATAATGTTAAAATACTAATCATAGATGATAATCCGGCAGATTCGAATCTATTAAAAAGGTATTTTAGCAAACTGGAGGACTGGGAAATTAAATTAACCATTACTTCAAATAGTGATGAAGGGGTTAAACAATATAACGCTGAAAATCATGAAATTGTTATCGTTGACTATCTACTTGGAAACGATAACGGAATTGATATAATAAAAAAATATAAAGACCTGGGTTTCCGAGCTGAATTCATTTTACTTACCGGCTACGGAAGTGAATCTGTTGTTACCGATGCCCTTAGGGCTGGAGCAAGTGATTACTTGAATAAATCGGCCCTGACTTCACAAGTTCTAGAAAAAACCCTGCGACACTTGTATCAGAAAATTGAATCTGAAAACAAGATAAAAAAGACCGAATCCAAGTTAAGTTATATCCTTGAAAGAACCAACACTGGTTTGGTGATAATGGATGAAAACGGAATTATTATTGAGGCCAACGACCCTTTTCTTAACATGGTGGGTATCAATTCATTAGATACAATTATTGGTCGAAAAATGACAGATTGGGCATCAACGGGCACAACAAAAACAATAAACAATACAATAGCAAAATGTAAAGAGGGAGAAGCGGTTACAGATATTGAAGTAACGTTTGAGAAACCCAGTGGCCACACCTCTTATATTTTGATGAATGCAATGCTCGAAAAAGAAAGCCAGGAAAACGAAATTTTTGCAATTTGCAGAGATATAACAGAACGAAAGTTATATGAAAAACAATTACAAGATGCGAAAATTAGAGCAGAAGAAGCCGACAAACTCAAATCGGCATTTTTAGCAAATATGTCGCACGAAATAAGAACACCTATGAATGCAATAGTTGGATTCGCAGATTTACTTGGCAGAGTTGAACTAAAAGCGGAAGATAGGGAAACCTTTGTGAATATAATTAAATCAAGTAGTAATAGCCTTTTAGGACTTATTAACGACATTATCGATCTTTCAAAAATTGAAGCCGAAAAAATAAATATAAACAAAACTGAAATCAACGTTAATAACTCTTTATTAGGAATTTACACAAGTTATGGTTCAAAAATAAACGAAAATATTGAATTAGTTTATGACAATGCCTACGAAAAAAAAACAATACAATTAATTACAGATCCATTAAGGTTAAAACAGATTATTACCAACTTAATAGATAATGCAATAAAGTTTACCGATAAAGGCAGCATTAACTTTGGTTACAGAATTATAAAAAATACCAGAATTCAATTTTATGTAAAAGATACTGGAATAGGAATCCCCGAAAGCAAGCAAAAAATTATTTTTGACCGGTTTAGAAAGCTCGAAGAGGATGGATCAAAACTATATCGGGGTACAGGACTTGGCTTGACCATTTCGAAAAAACTAATTGAATTACTTAATGGAAATATCTGGTTAGAATCTGAACAAGGCAAAGGTTCTATATTTTATTTTGATTTACCATTAAATAGTAACTTTAATTCAAATAACAATACAGAAAATAAAATTGTGCCAATTGATATTGAAAAACTTAATTGGGGAAAAAAAACGGTTCTTATTGTTGAAGATGAAGATTTAAACTACCTTTTCCTGAAAAATCTCTTAAATCCTACAAAAATAAATATATTCAGGGCAAAAACAGGTTTAGAGGCTATTGAATTATCAAAAAAACAAGCAGAAATTGATATCATTTTAATGGATATTAAATTGCCGGAAATGGATGGCATTGAAGCAACCAAAGAAATAAGAAAAGTGCTACCTGAAATACCAATTATTGCCCAAACAGCATTTGCAATGAAAGGAGATGAAGAAAAATTTTTAAACGCTGGTTGCAACGATTATATCTCAAAACCATTAAAGGCAGAAAAGCTAATCAATAAGTTAGTCCATTTTTTAACCAAGGCCTAAAAAAAACAGAAAACACCTTTAAGTCGCTGTAAAACAATAAATTACAGCCACTAGCTAAAATAAAATAACATCAGATTTCCTTAACAGTACATTTAATTAAGGCAATAATGCAAACTACACAGACCCACCAATGATAATTATCAAAGATAAAAGCATCCTTGCCAAACTCAATATCATTCAACCTTTATGAACACTATAATGCATTTAAAGAAATTTGCAAACCCCATTAAGAATTTTGTTACTTTCATAGTTCATTGTACATTTAGGCATTATTAAACCTTAAGAAAGAACAATGGCAAAAGCTACAAAATTTGGAACCTTTGCAGGAGTATTCACCCCATCCATTTTAACCATTCTAGGTGTTATCATGTACCTGAGACTGGGCTGGGTTGTTGGTCAGGGTGGTTTAATCATGACCATCGGTATCATCTTGCTTGCACATATTATCTCATTTTCAACAGGGTTAAGCATCTCTTCAATTGCTACTGACAAAAGAATAAAAACCGGAGGGATTTATTACATTCTGTCACGCAGTTTGGGTTTGCCTATGGGGGGCTCCATTGGAATCACGCTATTTATCGGAACTGCTTTAAGCATAGCACTTTACATAGTCGGTTTTACCGAAAACTTACTAAACATAGCACCTCAAATTGGTAATTTATCCGGAATTGAAAGCAACATTAATCAAGTAAGATTAATAGGTACAATCGTAATTTGTATCCTAGTTATTCTAGCATTTATTAGCACTTCGTTAGTTATAAAAACCCAGTATTTTATTCTTGGTGCCATTGGGCTTTCACTTATTTCAATTGCATTTGGCTTGTTTACCGGAGGCGAACAAGAAAGTAGCAAGGTGTTACTCACAGCAGCATCAGGCGAAACCTCGTTTGAAGACCTTTTTAAGATATTTTTCCCTGCCGTAACTGGATTTACAGCCGGGGTAGCTATGTCGGGCGATTTAGCGGATCCAAAAAAATCCATCCCATTAGGAACCATGGCTTCTATATTTGTGGGTTTTGTTATTTATATATTGCTTGCTATAGCCCTTGCATTTTTTGTCGACAGGGAATTATTGCTAACTGATAACAACTTTTTAATGCAGATAGCCTGGTTTTCACCACTTGTTATTATGGGAATATGGGGAGCAACGCTTTCATCTGCACTTGGAGGCATTTTAGGCGGGCCAAGGATACTTCAGGCTATAGCAAACGATAAAATAATGCCCCGGTTTTTAGGCAAAGGATATGGAGCCAGCAAGGAACCTCGTAATTCACTGATAGTCATATTCTTAATTGCCGAAATTGGAATACTCATTGGAGAACTGAACATCATTGCAGGTGTGGTTTCGATGTTTTACCTTGCTTCCTATGGTTTCATTAACCTGGCTTTCTCTCTCGAAAGCTGGGCAAGTACAGATTTCAGGCCTTCATTTAAAATTAACCCCTGGATAGGGGTTGTAGGGTTTATTGCAAGTTTTGCAATTATGTTTAAACTTGATACCGTTTCGATGTTTGCAGCCCTGATTATTATGTCACTTATTTTCCTTGCCTTAAAAAGAAAGGAGTTTCAATCAGATACCGGGGATGTATGGCAGAGTGTATGGACTTCAATTGTACGAAGAGCCCTGCACAAAATGGAAAAAAGCCCAATGGAAGAACGAAACTGGCAGCCCAACATTGTCCTTTTTAGTGGAGGCAGCTCCCGAAGACCTTATTTAGTTGAATTTGGGAAAACACTGGTCGGTAAATTTGGTATGCTTTCTAATTTTGACCTGATTGAAAAAAGCACCTCTGAAATTCTGTTTCCAAAGCATAAACAAGCCATCAAAGGCAACGGCGATGATAAAGGGATATTCTATCGGAGACAAACCTGTAAAGATATTTATCAGGGAATTGAGGTTATTGCCAGCACTTATGGTTTTTCAGGTATTGAACCCAACACTATATTAATGGGATGGGCCCGACAAAGTAAAGATCCTGTGAAATTTGGTAACATGATCCGCAACCTTTACAAGCTGGATTTGAATGTTTTATTAATGGATTATGACAAACGGTTTGGTTTTGGCAACAAAAAATCAATAGACATATGGTGGCGGGGCGAAGGTCATAATAATAACCTTGCATTATTCTTAGCTAAATTTATGGTATCTGGCAACGAATGGGAAAATGCAAAAATAAGGTTGCTAATTATTTCTTCAGACACAGAGCAAAATGACAAATTATTCAAAAAGGCCAACTTTATACTAGAAAACCTGCGAATATTAGCCGAAATAAAAATAATTAATAATCAGATAGATACAAGACATGTATACGATATTATTAGCGACGAATCTAACGAAACCTCATTGGTTTTTTTAGGCATACCGCAAATAGAAATCAACCAGGAAGAAGAATTTGTTAAAAACACAAATAAACTATTAGGCGATATTGGAACAGTTGTACTGGTAAAAGCCTCCTCCTTTTTCATGAGCCAAAAATTTATTTCAGCACCACAAAAAACCAAAAGCCTTGAAGAACTGCCAATGGATTTTGTCATTAACGAACATCCATCTGCACTTGAAAAATATGACATAAAAATAGATTTCTCAGAAAAACTATCTACTTTCTTTGAAAATATACGAACAACAACAGATAAATTAACTAAAGAACATTTTGAAGCACCTTTTGCAGAATTTATTAATCTCATTGCCACTTATCTCGAAAACCAAAAGATATTATTAAAAGAATTGGCCGAAGTAAATGCAGAAGATTATAATAAATCAGAACGGATTGTTGAAGATATTTTTGAGCAAGCTGAAGTGTTTTTTGAAACAATCAACGAATTAGCCGCAAAAAACACCGAAAATCAAAAAAACGCAATACAATTTTTTCAAAAACAACTGGAAAATATTGTTAACGAAACCCCCGATAATTTGCATGTAAAATACAGTCGCGAAGAATTAGAAACTAACTCAGATGATGACAAAAAAATAAAAAAATACAAGCGAAAACTTCGATTAGTAAAAGGGATAAAAGGAGCTGAAGCCAGAAACAAGGTGAAATTCAAAAAAATATTGCAGAAAAAAATCCCTTTGTCAGCCCAAAAGGCAATTCTCTCGTTTATAGAAAAATGGGATTCGAAGTTTTATGAAAATGTTGCAAATTTGAATAAGACCTTACAACAACTTCAATTGTGTTTGCCATCCAAAGCAGACAGAGCAAATATGCATTACAATGCAATTAAATTAAGTCAGCCCGATTACAAAGACATCATCAAACAAGTTGATGAACAACAAAATATTGAAAAAGAGCTTTCTACACAACTTCGTCAATTAAAATTAGCCCTTAATTACCAAATTGAAGATGATTTAAGCCAGTTATTCAATAACCTAAACATCAACCAATTTACAAAACAGAGTAAAACTGAAAAAAACAGGATAAAAGAACTTGAAGAAGGTTTAGAACAGCTACCAGAAAAATGGAACCTTATTTATCAGTACTTTTTTAACGAAATTAAGCTTGATAATGCCTTAGGTAAAGTACGAATTAGGTTATTTCAAATACTGCAATGGTTTAATAATGAGATAAATAAAGTATCAGGCGAACTCATTAACAACAAAATCACACAGCTAAAGAATGATATTGCCAATACAATTAAAACCCTTGAAGCAAAAGAAAAGCCCACTGAAGGTTTTATTCATTACGAAGTAATGGATCGTGAGCAACTAACAATAATTGAAAAAAAAGCTGAAAGGTGCATTCAAATCATTGATAATCTAACTAAAAATGTACCTGACAAAACCGATCTCCTTGACGATATAATATTTACCGATTTAAAAGTTGAAGATGTAGAGGATTCAAAATCCTATTCAATATTATCTGGAAGGTTGGCCGAAGGAATAATATCCAATGATTTAAAAAGCCTTTTTCATCAATTGGTTATTAATTTGGTTCGGGAAATCAGCGAAATTGATAACGAAATAGTAAACCAAAACAGATTGATTAAATATACCATTTTTAAAAATGACGAAACCCAGCCCGAAGACTCACAAGAAGACAAATTGACGATAAGCGAATTTCTTGACAGCAGGTTAAATGAAACGAAAAAGTTAACTGATAATTTAACTAACACCAATAATAAAGTATTTAACCAATTATTGGATGGTTATTTTGAGGTAAATGACAAATTACAGTTGTATACATTTAAACGCGAAGCAAACAGCTGGAACCAATACCTTCCATCAACAGCTATTTCGAGTATTTCAACCGCAAAAAGAGTAATAAGTTCTGTTGGCAATTTTATTGATAGACAAATTGATGAATTCTGGTACAGACAAAGTGATGCTATACTGCTGGCTGAAGATTTATCATCAAATACAGAAACCTCAAACAAAACTACTTCAGTTTTCAAACTTTTGAATATTACAGAAGAAGCATCAATTAGCAAAAATGTACTTAGTGAACTTCCTTTTTTTTACAAGCACTTGTTTCTTGATAAAACCAATTTCAACAGCGATTTTTGGGTGGGTAGGGAAAACGAACTAAAACGTGCATTAATAGCTTACCGCAGGTTCTCAGAAGGGTTTCCTGGAGCATTACTGATAACAGGCGAAAAAAATTCGGGTAAATCCTTTCTGATCAAACATTTGTGTACTACTAAAATAAAATCACAAAAGACAATTTACATCAGTGCACCAGAACTAAATGCACATGACCCCAAACAGTTACTAAAACAAATTCAAAAACAAACCGGGCAAAAGGGTTCTATTGAAAAAATTATCAAATCAGTAGGAGAAAATGTGGTAATGGTATTTGAAGATATTGAACTTTGGTGGGAAAAACAAGAAAACGGCAATCAAAGCTTAACCCAATTGTTTGATTTGATTGAAAAGTTTAGTAACAAAATTTTCTTCATCATTTCCATCAATAGTTTTAGCTATACCATCATTGGCAAAATGCTTAATATCGAGCCATTTTTGCTTGACAAAATAAACTGCAAACCACTGAATTCAAGAAACCTACAAGAAACAATACTGTTCAGGCATCGTGCCAGTGGTCTGAAATTTTCACTTGATAAGCACGCTGCAATAAATGGACGAACTGATGAGGAGGACTTTAAATCGAAACATTTTGCTATTTTATTCTCTAAATATTTTAGTTATTCTAAAGGTAATGTAGGTGCAAGCCTACTGGGCTGGATGGCTAATATTAATTCAATAACTGATAACAAAATATTCATAAAAACACCAAAACAAATCAACACAAACGAACTGGAAGAACTTGATAATGAGCTAATTATATATTTATATCAGTTTATCTTACATAAACGAATGGACATACAAAAAATAGCAAGGGTTATGCTAGGCAACAACCAGACAGTTCAAAAGAAAGTTGATTTTTTACTACGTTCGGGACTGCTTGTAAAAACAGGCATTAACTACCAAATTAACGCCTATTTGTACAATGCAATTATTGGGGTTTTAAAAAACAAAGATATTCTTTGATTAAGAAATCTTCTTTGCTTGTCTTTTTCGTTCAGTTTCGTCAAGCAAAATTTTCCTTAACCTAATAGTTTCAGGGGTTATTTCAACATATTCATCCTCCTGAATGTATTCCAGTGCCTCTTCCAAACTGAAAACAATTGGTGGGGCCAGCCTTGCTTTATCATCGGCTCCGGAAGCACGCATATTTGTCTGTTTTTTTGCTTTACAAATATTTACAACAATATCTCCACTTTTATTGCTTTCACCAACTACCTGCCCTGTGTACACTTTCTGAGTAGGAGCTACAAAAAACCGGCCCCTATCCTGCAGCTTATCAAGGGCATAAGCAAAAACCTGTCCCGATTCCAGTGCTATCAGTGAACCATTTTGTCGTTTTTCAATTTCGCCCTTGTAAGGTTCATAAGCCACAAACCTGTGCGACATAACTGCTTCGCCATTGGTTGCTGTAAGCATTTTTGTACGCAGGCCAATTATTCCTCTCGAAGGAACCTTAAAATCAAGGTGAGTTCTGTCACCTTTGTTTTCCATGTTTAGAAGTTCACCTTTACGCGTTGTAACCATATCAATCACACGCCCTGAAAAATCATCCAAAACATCCACAGTCATTTCTTCAATAGGCTCATTTCTAATGCCTGCTATGTCTTTAAATAAAACTTTAGGTTGCCCAACCTGTAGTTCATAACCTTCGCGGCGCATGGTTTCAATCAAAACAGATAAATGGAGCACCCCCCTGCCATAGACAATAAACTTATCAGCCGAATCAGCATCTTCAACCCTTAACGCCAGGTTTTTCTCTAACTCTTTTGTCAAACGGTCTTTAATATGCCTCGAAGTAACAAATTTTCCTTCCTGTCCAAAAAATGGCGAATCATTAATAGCAAACAGCATGCTCATGGTTGGTTCATCAATAGCAATTGGATCCAATGGCTCCGGCTTCTCTAAATCGGCAACCGTATCGCCAATATCAAAGCCATCAACTCCAACCAGGCCACAAATTTCTCCAGAACCTGCACTTTCTACACTTTTTCTTCCAAGTCCTTCAAAAAGGAATAGTTCCTTAATTTTTGAACGTTTAACAGAGCCATCTCTTTTAACCAAAGAAACAGTCTCCCCTACTCTAATTTCCCCTCTGTGAATTCGCCCAATCGCAATACGCCCAACGTAGGATGAATAATTAAGTGCAGTAATCAACATTTGGACAGTTCCTTTAAGGTAATTCGGTGCAGGAATATGCTCTAAAATTGTATCAAGAAGTGGATTAATATTATCAGTTGCAATTTTCCAATCGTCTGACATCCATCCGTTTTTTGCAGATCCGTAGATGGTTGGAAAATCAAGTTGTTCTTCAGTTGCACCCAGGCTAAACATTAAATCAAAAACTTGCTCTTGTACCATTTCAGGTTGACAATTTTGTTTATCCACCTTATTAATAACCACAATTGGTTTTAATCCCAGGTTGATAGCCTTTTGCAATACAAAGCGGGTTTGTGGCATTGGTCCTTCAAAGGCATCAACTAACAGCAAAACACCATCAGCCATATTAAGTACCCGCTCAACTTCACCACCAAAATCAGAGTGACCAGGGGTATCTATAATATTGATTTTTACACCATTATAAATAGTAGAAGCGTTTTTTGAAAGAATAGTTATGCCCCGTTCTTTTTCAAGATCGTTGTTGTCCATAATTAAAGTTCCAGGCTTTTCGTGGTCTTTAAATTGCCCAGTTGAAATCAGCATTTTATCCACTAAGGTTGTTTTACCATGGTCAACATGGGCAATAATGGCAATATTTCGTATATTTTGCATAACTATTTAAATTATAAAAAGCCGCAAAAGTAGCCTTTTCGTTTTAATTAACTAATTAATTTTTATTAAAAAATGCACAACTTATAAATAAAGTTACAACATAAAATCATGCAAATATATCCACTGATAACAATTATTGGCAATAAAATGTAAAAATTTGCTCCACAAAACTAATTATGCTATTAAATTTCCTTAAAATTATTAAATTTACAAGCTAAATAAACCAGTATTCAATAAAACAAATTTTGAATAATTCCGAATAATTGTATATTATTGTACTTTATGCCTTTATAATTAACAAATAGAAGGTAATTCTTTACAGAATGACTATGGCACGAAAATGGTAGTAAGGAATAAAACTAAAAAACTAAGAGAAACTGTTTGGGATGGAAATTGCTGAAAATGCATATGAAATGTATACAGATGTTTTAGATCGTACAATTATTTCTTATAATGGCCCTTTTGATGCACAGGTTTTATCTGTCATTGCAGAAAACATTGAATATTCGCTCTCGAATAATCCGAGGGTTAGCAAAAAAATATTCAAAATATTCATAGAACTGGCACAAAATATATCCTATTACTCAGCTGAAAAACAAAGGACAGATGAGGGAAGTTTCTTTGGAGTGGGAATATTAATTCTTAGAGAATTTGAAGATCATTATAGCTTTTCTACTGGAAATAAGATTGAAAACAAAACTGTTTTACCCCTTTTGCAAAAGTGTGAAACAATAAATATCTTAGACAGGGAAAAATTAAGGCAATATAAAAGAAAATTAAGGAATATGCCTTCAGGGGTGCCTGGTGGAGGGAATATTGGGCTTGTTCAGGTTGCCTTAACTGCTGACCACCCATTGGAATATGATGTAATTGCCTTGGAAAACGACAAATCATTTTATATCTTGAATGTTAGAGTAAATAAATCATAAATAATAAACAATGGAAAATATTCATATTTCAGGATCGCATGGCGCTAATTTTATTCCAAATGTTGATTTTAATGCCGAAACGGGAATATGCAGTTTAGGAGGTGAATCATATCTTGAAGATACAGTTGAATTTTATGCCCCATTATTTAAATGGCTAAAACAATTCACTACCGAATTTAAAAAGCCAATTACGTTTAATTTTAAACTCAGGTATTTTAATACCAGTTCATCAAAATGCATTATTGATATTTTGCATATTTTGAGAAAGTATGAAGAAACCGGTGGACAAATTGAAGTAAACTGGTATTATGATTCAACTGAAGAAGATATAGAAGACGAGTTGGAAGAAATTGAAGACTTTATGATTGAAACAAATATTAAAATTAATATGCTTCCTGAATAGCACATGCAGTAAAAAACTAACTGACTAATAAAACTTAATGAATTATTCAAAGCAAATAAATATACTTGATTATCATCGAAGCATTGACCAAAACATACATATTTCGTATAGAGGGCCAATTGATGAGAAAATTCTGCAAGCTATTGGATATTATATTGAGGGGGTTTTAAGTAAACATCCAAAGGCTGGGAAAAAAATGTTTAAAATATTTATTGAACTGGCACAAAATATATCCTATTATTCTGCTGAGAAAAGTATATTTAAAAAAGAAGCTAAAGAAATTGGTTCAGGAATGGTATTAATTGGAGAATCGAAAGATTCTTATACTTTTGTAACAGGAAATCTAGTAAAAAACGACGATATATACGCAATTATTGATAAAAGCGAGATAATAAATTCACTTGACAGAGAAGGACTTCGGGAATACAAAAGGAAACAAAGAAACCTACCTCACGGACATAAAGGAGGAGCAAATATCGGACTTATCCAGGTTGCACTAACTTCAGCTCAACCGTTGGATATTGAGGTAACACCAGTGGACGATGAACAATCGTTTTTTTCAATAGCAGTAAAACTTGATAAATAATTGTTAGAGTAATGGAAAATTTAGAGATAAAAGGATCCCACAAAAACTTTTTCATCCCAACTGTAAGTTTCAATGCAAAAACAGGCATTTGCGAAATTTCTGGAGAATCGTTTCTTGAGGATACCGTTGAATTTTACAGGCCATTAATTGACTGGATTGAAGAATACGTTACCAGTGTTAAAGGGCCATTAGCTTTAATTATCAAGCTAACTTACTTTAATACAAGCACTTCCAGAAGCATCTTGGATATTCTTAATTTGATGAGAGATTTTGAAGAGTCTGGTGGTGAAGTAGTTGTTAATTGGCACTACGACGAAAATGATATTGACATGGAAGAAGATATTGATGACTATATTATAGACACTGGTCTGGAAATTAACAAAATTCCTTTCTAGTGGGTATTTAAAAATTTTGAAATGCGGTTTGCTAAATGCAGGTCGCATTTTTTTTGCTCTTATTGTTAACAAAGCGATAAAAAATTTAAAGATTAGCGAATTATAATTAAATTAGCCTAATAAACTCCCAGATTTTGGTTAAATGACAGTGTTTTTTCAAAAGCTCACCCAGTTATTATTGATTATCATGCTCTTAGCAACTATCAGTCATGCTCAAGTGAATATTGATAGTTTAACTCAATTGAGCCAATCAACCCAATCCGACTCGGTAAAAACAAAGGCGTTTTTAGATATTTGCTGGGCACTAAAAGCATCTCAACCAAAACAAGCTTTGGAATATGGCGAAAAAGCCTTGGAATTATCAAGATTAAAAAATTTCCCTGATTACGAGGCAATGGCATTAAAAAATATTGCAACTGTACATCTTTTTCAGGGAAAATATGAAAAAGCTGAGAATTATTACCTGGCAGCAATTAAAATATTTGACAAAATTGGTGACAAAAAAGGTGAATCCAGCTGCTACAACAATATTGGCATTCTGCTTGGACGGAAAGGGGAATTTGAGCAAGCAATGGATTATTATGAAAAGTCGTTGAAAATTGATGAAGAAATAGAAAATAAAAACGGTGTTGCTACTACGCTAGAAAATATTGGAAATGTACTCCAGAAACAAGGAAACTATAAAAAATCAATTGAATATTATATTAACGCACAAAAAATAAAAGAAGAATTAAATGATAAATTAGGAATTGCAAGTACTTATAATAACATAGCCGGTTTGTATGAAAAACAAGAAGCTCTTGATGAAGCCATAAAAAACTATCAAAATGCCTTAGTGTTGTATATTGAAATAAATGAAAAAAGAAAATCGTCAATGGTTTTGCACAATATAGGCTACGCACTCAGCAGAAAAAACCAGTACAACGATGCACTAGAGTATTACAACCAAGCACTTAGCATAAGAGAAGACTATGGAGACAAAGCAGGACTCGCCTCAACTTTACTTAATATAGCGGAAGTTTATCAATCGCAAAAAAAATATGAAAAAGCACTCAATAGTTTAACAAAAAGCGAGGCAATTTACCGGGAAATAGGAAATAAATATGGGATTATGCAAGTAAAAATTGCATTAGGTGGCTATTTTCGTGATATAAAAAACTATCAAAAAGCGATAAATATAATTGAGCCCCTACTCAAAGAAAAAAATGTAATTGCAGATTACAAGGTTGAAGCGTTCAAGGTATTAAGTGAATCGTATGGTAATTTACAAAATTATGGAAAAGCCTTTGCCTGGCAGAAAAAATATATTCAATTAAAAGACAGCCTGGAAAATAAAGAAAACACAAGAAAAATATTAGAAATTCAGCTTGGCTATGAGTTTGATAAAAAACAAAAAGAGCTAGAACTGGAACAAGAAAAACAACGGCTTCGTAACATCACAGAATTAAACAAAAGAAGATTAATCAATTGGGTATTGATCACTTGCCTACTTGCCATTACGCTCATTGGGATACTCATCTATAGAAGTTATACGCTAAAAAAGAAAGATAACCAATTACTATCCCTTCAGAAAAGAAAAATTGAAGAAACTAATGAGGAACTGGTAACCTATCAGGAAGAATTAATTAGTCAGAAAGAACACCTTGAAGTACAACAAGAAATAGTTACTGCCCAACGGGATAAAATTACCGAGCAAAAACAAAAAATTACAGACAGTATACAATACGCAAAAAGGATACAGGATTCAATCCTCCCACCCGATGATTTATTTCAAAATGCATTTGAGGATCATTTTGTTATTTTTAGACCTAAAGACATTGTTTCAGGCGATTTCTACTGGTTAAAAGAAACAAACGATCATATCTTTGTTGCAGCTGGTGATTGCACCGGTCATGGCGTACCAGGTGCTTTTATGAGCCTGTTGGGTGTTTCGTTTTTAAATGAAGTAATAGAATCGGGGAGTATTGACAGTGCTGAAATACTTGACAAAACCAGGGATCGCTTAAAAACAACGCTTCGACAACATTTAAAATCAAACGAACCCAGAGATGGTATTGATATTGGCCTTTGCGCAATTAATAAGAAAAATAAACAGCTACAGTTTTCAGGGGCATATAATTCTCTGATTGTTATAAAAAACAGCAATAACGAAAACGCCGAATTAACTGAATTTAAAGGCGACAAAATGCCAATAGGCGCACACTATAAAGCAGATAAAGAGTTTAGTGCCCAAAATATCAAAATTGAGAAAAACGATAAGTTTTTTCTTTATACAGATGGCTTTATTGATCAATTTGGTGGTGCATACAATAGAAAGTTCCTTCCGTACAGGTTTAAAGAACTGATTTTAAGTTCGTTAAATGGGGATATGCTAAAACAAAAAGAGGCTATGTTAAACGGACTGGAAAATTGGATGGACAACAAAGAGCAAATTGATGATATATTAGTGGTAGGTTTTTCACTTTAAAATAATATATTTTTATGGAATATTTATAGATTCATGGTATAAATATTGTGAATATAACAATTTACGTAAAACAATTTAAACTTGATATAAACTAATTAATCGCTAGCTAGTTGGCTACTTAACAATGAGCCTGTTAAAGTTAAAAAATATAGCATTTAGTCTGATTCTCCTTCTTGTTTTACCAACCATAATGGTTGCAAGAAGCATAACAGAAATAAAAAGAAGCGGGAAGATCTATGCTGCTTTTACTGAAAGTGCTCTTGGAAGCGTAAACCACAGGTTTGCACTAGAGTTTGCCAAGTTTTTGAATGTAGAACTGGTAATTGTTAATACCACTTGGGAAGAAAACTTTTCAAAAGATGGGGTAATCCCGAGCAATTACCAAACCAACCCAAATCTTTCTTATACACCAGATGCACTAAAAAAAGCCGACTTTATTTGTGGAACTATTTATATCCTTGAATGGAGAAAAAAGTTTTTTGATTATGCCGGAGTGCTAGACCTAAGTGACTTATTAATAATACCTAAAGGTGGAAAAAACCTCAAATCATACAAGGAGTTAAAAGGACTAACCATCGCATTTCTTGAAAATACCAGTTACGAAACCCATATTGTTGACATTAACAACAGAATTGGTGGTGGAATTAACTTCAGAAGAACTCAGTCTGAAGAAGAGTCTGTTCAACTGCTAAAAGATGGAGAAGTGGATGGTTTTATAACCATAGCATACAATGGCCTTGCAATAGTAAAAGAAAGTGAAGAATTTAAAATAGCTTTTCCGGTAGCACCCATAAAAAAAATTGGATGGGCCGTAGAAAAAGGCAATAACAGTTTAGCCAACGAGATAGATAACTTTTTTGAAACAATTAAAGGAAATGGCAAACTTGATGAGTTATTTACTGCGCACTATGGAATTGATTACAACACCTATTACGAAATTTTAAGTTCCTATGACCAATCAGCAGATGTAAATACAAATCAAAGAGATTTAGATGAAATTATTGAATCCGGAAAGTTAATTGTAGCGCTTAGGGACAGAATGATGATATACAGTCCTCAAAAAAAGCAATTTAACCATTATTTAGCCGAAGAATTTGCCAAATGGTTGGGAGTAGAACTTGAAATAAAAATTACGCCATACTTTTCAAAATACTTCGAAAACACTGATGGTGAAATACTTAAAGACAGTTCATACATCCCTGAATGGTTTAATTATTTTGATGTTGCCTGTGAAATTATGGTCCCATTGGAATGGCGTGAAAAAAAGGTAAATATCATCCCTTTTATTCCGTTTGCCTCAGTAGTTATCGGACGCAAAGATGTTGAAATAAGTTCACTTAATGATTTAAAACACTACCGTGGTGTCACTTCAAAAGGCTCTGCCCAAGAAGATATACTTATCAGAAATAGGCTGAATAATTATTATTATGCCGAGGGTAACAGGTTTCTGAAAGAAATAAGCAGTGGAAGGGCAGATTACGCAATTGGTAGTGATGTTGTTTATCAAATTAAGGAATATGATAACCTTGAAGCTAAATTTGTTATTGGCCAGGTAGGTAAAGATGGTTGGGCAATTAAAAAGAACCAGCCCAAATTACGCAGAAAGATTCTTGAATTTATTGAATATGCTAAGAAAGAAGGTATTCTTGACAAATATTTTAAAATTCAAACAGGAATGCCATTAAAAGCTGCTGAAAACTATCTGACAATTCTTCAGGAGACCTACCAACCAGGAGTATTCCCGTTTGTATTTTATGGCACTAAAGAAGGCCTTCCACAAGAAGATGTCCTTTCTATTTTTCAGGATGCAGATAACTATATGTGGTTTGGAACGCATGCAGGTGCAATTAAGTACAACGGACGGGAAATGACTGTATATGACAAGTCAAATGGCTTTAGTAGCAATTCCGTTTTCGATATTGCACAAGATAAAGAAGGCAGCATGTTTTTTGCTACTTTAAAAGGAATTTCCATACTCGAAGATGGTGAAATTACTTCAATTCTTCCGGAATATACCTTTAGAAAAATATTTATTGACGTAAAAAACAACAAATGGTTCTTAGGTGATAATGGAGTAGCCCTTTATACTTTCGACAGAAAAGAAACGTTCCTGAATAAACAAAACCTGAACATTCCGCAAAACATTTATTCCATTGCAAAAAACAACGAAGAAATTACTTTTATCGCCTCAAAAGAAGGCCTATATGTACTTGATAATGAGTCGAATGTAACAAGAGTCTCAACAGAGCCCTGTTATTATGTTTTGGTTGATGAAGATAATAGGTTGTGGGTTTCAACAAATGATGGAGTCTATTTAATAAATTTAAATACCTATCAAAATAAAGGATTGGGAAAAAGAATTGATGACCAGTTAAACCTCCCTAAAAACACCATTATTAAGAACATACAACAAACCAATGATGGAACCATTTGGTTTATGTCTGATTCCAAAATATTTCAGCTAATTACTTTGCAACAAAAACCAATTGTTTACGATGCAAATATTGGCCTGATGAAGCAAAGGATTCTTTCGTTTCTTGAAGATAGAGAAGACAACTTGTGGATAGGATATGCAGGTGGCATTCAAAAATTAACAAATAAAAGTTTACGGTTATTGCACCCTGGCTCAATCAACAGCTACATTAATTCCATAGTTGAAGATAAAGATGGAGAAGTTTGGCTAAGTTTAAGCCACGATGTATTCATCTCAAAACAGGAGCTTACAAATTTTACTGCATCTTTTGGTGCTGAAAATAAATCTTATGCCATCACCCAGTTGTCAAATGGAAATATATTAATTGCAAGCACTGCAGGTCTCTACGAAGTTGATCCAAAAAGAAAAAAAGTTATAAAGAAAAACCTTTTTAAAAACTCGTTACACTACGTTGAAAAAGTGTTTGTTTCATCAGAAAACGAAATTTTTATCCTAACGGGTTTAAATGGGATTATTTATTACTTTAAAAACTTCAATGCTGAAGCTCAGACCTTATCAAACCTTTCAACTGTGTTGGTTTATCAATTAGTTGAGTATGATGACATGATAATAGGCGGCAATAACACCGGGTTGGTTTATTTTAATGGAAAAGACTTTGATCCGCTTATTGAGATTGGTGATATTGCATGGTCATTATGTGCTGATGAAGACAGGCTTTGGGTTGGCACAGAAAAAGGGCTTGGGTATTTTAAAGATGATGAATTTAATAAAGTTGAAGTTGAGTTGCCAAATAAAGTTGTAACTGCTATTACAAAAGATATTGACAATGACCACCTTTGGTTGGGAACAAATGGCGGTTTTGTATACTACAATAAACAAAGTAATAAGGTAGAATTATCAATTGACTCAAAAGATGGACTCCAAGGGAATGAAATTGCAGTAAACGGGCTTTATACAGATGAAAGAGGGCTGCTTTGGGTAGCAACTTATCATGGCATATCAACTTTTGATATAAAAAAGAATAAACCAGTAAAATACACCCCCGAAGGCAAAATAGAAAAAATTTGGTTAAACGGTAAAGAAATTACTGTTGACAAACTACTCGGTGGCCTGAAACATTACGAAAATAACCTGATTTTTGAAATTACGGGTCTTTCTTTTAAAGACGAGAAGTCTATTGAATATGAATTCTTTATGAAAGGTTTAGTGAATGATTATTCAGCATCGAGAGGAAAAGAGTACAGAGCGCAATATACAAATCTTCCGCCTGGAAAATATCAATTTAACTACAGAACCAAAGGTAATGACGGCATATGGAGCTATTATAAACAAATCGAGTTTGAAATTTATAAGCCAATCTATGCAGAGTGGTGGTTTTTGATTTCCTCCTTTGCAGCATTGGTTTTGATTGTTTTTGGAATTGTTAGATGGAGAAGTGCTGCTTTAAAGAGAAAAAATGCCGAACTGGAAAGAATTGTTAAAGTAAGAACCTCAGAAGTAGTTGAGAAAAATGAAGAACTCCAGCAACGACAAGAGGAAATTATGGCCCAACGGGATGAAATTGAAAAACAAAGAGACAAAGCAGAAAAGCAACGTGATGAAATTGCACTACAGAAAAAGGAAATTACTGATAGTATTCACTATGCAAGTAGAATTCAAAGTGCAATTCTTCCACCTAAGGAATATATCTCTGAATCATTTCCCAAACACTTTGTATTATTCAGGCCAAGAGATATTGTAAGTGGCGATTACTACTGGATGTATCGAAAAGCAAATATCTCAATTTTTGCAGCAGTTGATTGCACTGGTCATGGTGTTCCCGGGGCGTTTATGAGCATGCTTGGATCTGCATTCCTTGATGAAATTGTAACAAAACAAGATCGAATACCAGAGGCCAACGAAATACTCAACCAACTTCGCTACCACGTTATAAAATCACTTCATCAGACAGGTGCAGAAAACGAAACAAAAGATGGAATGGATATCGCCCTAATAATGTTTGATAGTAACACAAATGTTTTAAAATATTCAGGAGCATTTAATTCACTTTACCTGATAAGAGACGAGGAATTGTCTGAATATAAGGCAGATAGAATGCCGATTGGGGTTTCGTTTAACCAGGAAAAGCCCTTTACTGTTCATAAGCTAAAACTTGAAAAAAGTGATTGCTTATACATATTCTCAGATGGGTTTATTGATCAATTCGGAGGTACAGATGGTAAGAAATTCAAGTCGCGCAACTTTAAAAACTTATTGCTCGAAAACCATAAAAAATCCATGGAAGAACAAAAAACAATACTTGATACAAAATTAGATGAATGGCGTGGTGAAATAGAACAAATAGACGATGTTCTTGTTGCAGGGTTTAGAATTGATTAATAAAATATGGGACTGGTTAAAATTGTAAAATACCATTAACCCTATCATAGAAAACAATAAATACTTTATAAATAAATGGCTAAAACCGAATTTTCATACAAAAAAGCAATTGATGAAATTGAAAGCATAATGCACAAGTTGGAAAATGAAGAGATTGACCTTGATGAATTATCAAAAAATGTGAAAAGGGCTAGTGAGCTTATTGCCAAATGTAAAGGAAAGCTTCGTTCAACAGAAAGTGAAATTGAAAAAATAATTGATAAGATTGCCCCCCAGGAGTAATTAAAAAGACCTATCAACGCGTACTTGCCCTAAAAGTGATTTTCACGTACTAAACTTTATTGGCTTCTACCTTAAAATTTTACGAACAAAAGCAACGGTAAAATAGGACATCAGAAACAGCCCTAAAAACCCTTCGATAGCAGAAAGCCACCTGATAAAACCCTCTGGGTAATAATCACCATAACCTATCGTTAAAAAGGTAATAGCACTGTGATAAAAGGACTTTTCGAACAAACCTAAATCTCGTGGATCTCCCGCAGAAAATAGTGAAGAAATAATAGAAGAATCTGCAGTAGTAAGTTGTAGTACAATAAATAATATAGAAAAAGCAAGATAAATAACCGTCATGCTCAACAACACCCTGATTGGATTAGTTGCATACAAACCCACTTTATCAAAAACCAACAATTGGAAAAAGTAACTAATTTTTGACCAGATTCTTGGAATCAGCTTTTTCTGTTTTGAGCTTTCAAGAATGCTTTTCGATTCAGCCCTCTTAAATTCAACATAGGCTTGATCTTCGTATTCATATTGCCCAATTAAGTTGTAATTTTCCTTCAGCAACCTAAACTGAGCAGCTTTATTTGCATGACTGGTTTTTTGTTGTAAAATTAACTCTTTTACATTGTTTTGTTTCCAATCAATATAGATCCTACCCAATAAACGGATACCATTTAGGTCAATTGCTTTAATATTTGTTCTGTGTTCAGATGAATCTATATCAATAATATCTTTAACAATTGTATTTGACAAGTCAAGTTTTCCGCATTCCTCAACCCTCAAATCAAAATAATTGTTCATTTGAGATGACTCAAGAGAAAGCAAAGCAAACTTTGACTGATTAAATGAAACTTTTCCCTGCCCAAAGTTTACGTCATCAATAATCAATTCAGCGTTCTTAAAATTGGCCATTTCAAAATTAAAAACACCTGAACCAAACATGGTTTTTCTAAAGGTAATGCGTCCATTTTCTAATTCGCTGGCTTCGAAAATAATTTCGCCTTGTCCAAAAAAAGCTCTGTTAAAAGTAATTTTCCCGGTTCCAAAGTCAACTGCCCTGAAATCAACGTTACCTTTAACAAAGTTTGTTCGTTCAAAAATCACATCCCCTACCCCAAAATGGGCGTAATGAAAATCAAGCTTTCCACCACCAAAATAGGCTTGTTTAAACGATAATTTTCCTGTCCCAAATTCGGTACCGGCAAAAGAAACATCGCCTTTTTCAAAATTAGCGGCAATAAACGAAATATCACCAGTACCAAAAATACACCGTGTAAATTCAACATTTCCAGCCCCAAAATAACTTGCCCTGAAATTTACATTTCCATCACCAAAATCAACTTTTTCAAAAGATTTTAATCCGTTTCCAAAATTCACCTTATGAAAATCTATCCTTCCTTTTCCAAAACGAGCTACTTTAAATAAAATGTCGGAATTGTAAAAAACAGCATTTGAAAAAATCACGTCGCCCTCGCCAAACTCAGTATTTACAAAAGAAACATCTTCGGAATGAAAAGAAACATCTTCGAAACTAATAGCACCTGATTTAAAAACTGCATTTTTAAACGAAATGGATTGCCCTCTAAATATAGCACCGCTAAATGAAACATCTAAATAATTAAACAGGCAATATTCAAACGAAACACTGCCTGAAAACAAGCAGCTGTTAAAACTTAAACAAGAGGTTCTTAGAAAAACAGTATTTTTAAAATTAACTAAATCAGAACTAAACTCTGAATTTGAAAAATCCATTTCTGCATGTTCATCAATAGAATTATCAAAAAAAGAACCTTCAAAATTTAGCCCATTAATTTTTATTTTTGCATTGCCTAGGTCATTTTTTTGGCGATATTCCGAAAGCGAAAAACCATCAACATATGAACCTGGAAAATTGAGAGCCTGATTATTTTTAATTTTTAAGTAGATTTTTTCTGGTTCAACATAAGCAAGCTTTAACTGCTCAACAACTGTGTTCTTTTCATCAAATAAAGAAACAACAGCCGTTTTTTCTGATTTAACTAACTCATTATTAAAATCTTCATCAATAATTTCGACATTAAATTTCGAAAAATATCTCTCCATAAAACACTACTATTTTGCGTTTGTTAGCCTGGTAACTAACGGATTTCTTCAATAAAAGTCAACTCTACACCTAGCAGTTCCTTAAGTCTGCTGCCAAGCTCAAGCATATCAGTATCGTCATTATAATAATACCATTTTATCTTGGTTTTTGATTTTTCAGCCAACTTCTTTAAGCGCTGCAATATTTTCATAATCTGTTGAGTAGAGTGTGTGTTAAGATGCTCAAACCTAAACTCGAACACGGTTAATGAATTAGGACTCTTAATGTAACCATCCAGCCAGTCAATAACCGGTTGGTAAAAATCATAGGCATTTTCCGGAATCGATCTTCCTTTAATTAAAAACTTGTTTTCAATTGGGTTCAATTCAACTTCAGGCCTGTCATGAGCCCCTTCAATAAAAAGTTTTCCAACATTAAGTTCCGATTTCTGAACATATATTCGTAAAGTGAAAAAAGTAAAATACTCATCAATCTTTTCAAAATTATAGTCCAGTTTGTCTTGACTTTTTAAGCGCATGTCAATTATTCCAAGCCCAGCTCCAAGCCTTTTCTTTTCCCTCTCAACATTCATAAGGTTTTTATTATAAAAGGCATTTAAACCCTTAGGGTCCAAAGCATTAACATGAAATAAATGGTTAGCCAAACCATTTACCTTCTCGTTTTTGATATAATTTCCTGTAGTCAATATAAACTTCTCAGTATCTTCGGTAATAAAAAAGATACCATGGTTACCCACTACCTGATTTAGTTGAAAATGATCGGCGTGTTTTACAAGGTTTTGAAGCATTTCAACCATTACATTAAATGTTTTTATTTTTGTAATGGCAGTTCCTTTCATCTGCTTCTCAATAATACCTAACAAACTTACAAGGTTTTCCTGATTAAAAATTCCACTATAATTTAGCGTAATGTGCTCACGGTTTAAGATATCGTGTAAATCTTTAATATTTTGCAGCGACGAATCAGTTGCCTTCCTGTCAGTAGCTTCTTCAAGGTTAGAAAATGGAATTTCGGTTAAAAGGTAAAAGTAATAGTACTTACCTTGAATTTTCCTAAAATCATAGGATAATGAACCTTTTGATTTACGGGCAATTTCAATTAGTCCTAAACCAGCCCCTCCCCTTCCTGAAAACTCACCTTCAGCTAAATGCGATTTATAATATTCATTTAATTCATCTTTACTTAAACTATTTACCTTTTCAAGTTGATGCTTTAGTATACGGATATTTCTTTTTTCAATTAAGTTGCCTGTTGTTATAAAATAACTATTCTCTTTCCGTTGAAGCACAAAAAGCCCTGGTTTTACCGGAAAATCAGCAGAAATTATTTCCTGATGGCGTGTGATATTCTGCAAACCCTCAACCATTACAAAATAAACCCTTTTCTTAATGGCCAGTTTTTGCTCCGATAGCCTTAAACTCTCTTCGGCAAGTGAAAGAATATTGTCTGTTATATCTGTATTAAATTTCCCTCGATAAATATACTCAAGATTATCCTGCTGGGTATCTTTAAACAGCTCATATGCCAGGCTTAGTCCTTGTTCTCTATTTTCAGTCTCCACAATGCTTTAATTTAAGTTTTAATTGGCAAAACAAAATTAAAAATAGTATTTTATTTAAAATTATCGACACCTAAGTGTTTGATTTAGCAAATTCTAATCAAATACTGTGCTAATGTATTTAAAATAAACTGTTTTTAATTTCACACTATCTTATGAATATTTATAAAAATAAATAAACGTTTACAAAATTCATTGCTAAAATACAGTTTATAATGCACCTTATCAACTAAAATTAACCACGTATAAAAATTGGACATCTTTTTTTTAGTAAGATGGAATAATTTTTGTAATCTTGAGTTCTAAATAAAAGGAACTGATTTTTTAAAATCATAATTAATTTTAATAGTAAAGAGAAAAGTAATGAAGAAAGCAGTTATTTATTTTTTCACAATTATTTTTAGTTTGAGCTGGGTAGCTGATATTCACTCACAATCGAATACAATGAGGATGGATGAAAACCAATTTGTCTTTTGGTTTTATATCCGTGCTGAAATAAAAAGGAACAGAATTACAAAAAAGCCATCTTATGTTATAAGAACCCTTAGCAAAACTCCAAAATCAGGAACGCTTTTAAAGTTTGATAAAGATCTGTGGAGGAACCTGCAGGGAGGTCAAAACCTGGTCATTGGTCCTTTTTTAGAATATAATGATGCAATAAGAGCTATAGGAATGTACAATCTTGCCAGACATACTGATGAAAGTATGGAAAAAGAAATTGCAGACTTACCAGATTCTATTGCTAACCTTGAATGTTACTTTTTTATGTTGAAATTTGACGTTTCTAAAAGAAAAAGAAAATTCGAATTCAAGCGACAACCTGCCAGAGTGCAACCTGGTAATATAGGTGATTTCAAGTATGCATTATGGGTGAATTTAATTCAGCCTCAACTATTAGTGGGGCCATTCCCAACACAGGAAGAAGCAGAAGAATCGAAACGAAGATACAGAATTGAAGAAGACTAAAATATTATGTAAAAATTATGATATAATGAGCTAATAATTAAGCAATTATTTTGTAACTTTGCTAATATACTGACCAATTTATCACTAAAAATGTTACCAACATGGAGATTATAAAGAAAAAAAAGGCTAAAGCAGCATTTAAAAATGTTATTTTAGTACCAACAGACTTTTCAGAGGTTTGTGAAAATGCCGTAAGACATACACTGCAAATTGCAAAGTATATTGAATATAAGGTTATTTTATTGCATGTTATAAATAAGGATACACTTGCCTATCTTGAAAAAAATAACTTAAGCAAATCGTCAATAGAAGCTAAGCTTAAAGAACATGTTGAAAAATATAAGATTGAATTTGGTGTTGAGGTTAGTTATGATTTAAGAGAAGGCAAATTATTTAAACAAGTACAAAAGGCCGTTACAGATCATGGTGCCAATATGGTTGTTCTTGGAACCCATGGAAAAGTAGGTTTCCAGAAAATTACCGGAAGCTATGCACTAAAAGTAATTACAAAAACCTTTGTTCCAACAATTGTTGTGCAAAAAAGAGCTTTAACGCAACCATACAGGGATATTGTATTTCCAGTGACTGTTGACACCCAGGACAGACAAAAAGTAAACTGGGCCATTTATATTGCAAAAACATTCCGTTCAACAATACATATTTTCCCAAAAAGAGAACATGAAACTTTCCATAAGAAAAAAATTATGTCCGTTGTAAAACAAATTAAAACTATTTTCGACAAGCATAATGTTAAGTATGTTGATAAGGTTTCGGATGAGGGTGCTGGTAATTTTTCAAAACAAGTGATTGATTATGCGGTGAGTAACGGGGCTGACTTAATAATGACAATGGTTAGTACAGGTAGTTTCCTTCCATTTTTTGATTCAGCTGATGAACAAATCATTTTTAACACCTCGCAAATTCCGGTTATCTGCATAAATCCAGCTAATGTTAAGAAATTATCATGGAAAGGATCTTATTATTAATAATTTCAGACCAAAAAGTTATATCATAATTACAAAAAAAATCCCGAGACATATCGGGATTTTTTAATTCTGTAGTTTTAGTTGTATAGTCCACTTATATTTTAAGGCCAATAAAGGTAACATCATCACGTTGTTGCTCATAACCTTGATAACTTGACATAGTTTGCTCAATTACATTTTTTTGGCTTTCCAGAGGCTGGCTGCCTATTTGCTTCAACAAATTGGTAAATCGCGTGCTGCCAAAACGCACTCTATTAGGCGAAGGTTGATCAACTATTCCATCAGTTGACAGATACAATAAGTCTCCTTTCTCAAGCAAAACTTCGTGGTCTACAAAAACCTCCGCATTTCTTCTGGCTTTTGTTCCTCCAATGCTTTTTCGTGTCCCCTTAATGTATTTTAACGAATTCTCTTTGCTTTTGTAATAGTATAGCGGTCTTTTTGCTCCAGCAAAGGTCATTTTTACAGTTCCGTTATGAATGTGCTCTAAAGAACATAAACAAACATCCATACCATCGTCATTATCGGTTTGGTCTTGCCTCAAAATGGTTTTTACCTCGTCATTCATAAAGTCAAGTATTTTACTGGGCTCTCTTACCCCCTTTTCATTAACTATTTCGTTAAGTAAACTACTTCCAATCATCGACATAAACGCACCCGGAACACCATGCCCTGTACAATCAACCGCTGCATAAAAAGCAATATCTTTGTCTCCATTTTTACTATCGACATAGGAGTGCCAATAAAAATCTCCTGAAACAATATCTTTGGGCTTGTAAATAACAAATGTTTGATATTGTTTATTCATATCTACCACTGGTGGTAAAATAGCTGCTTGAATGGTCTTTGCATAACTAATACTTGCCTGTATATTTTGATTTTGGAGTTCAATTCTGTCTTTAACCAGCATAAGCTCTTCCTTTTGCGCCATAAGTTCCTCACTCTGCTGCCGGATTGCCTGCTCTGCCTGTTTTAACTTGCTGATATTTGATGCAATTGAAACAAGGCTTTTCAAATTGTTTTCTTTGTCTACAATAGGGGTAATTGTGGTTTGCACCCAAATATCATTTCCATCCCTGTTTTTCTCCAACCTGTCAAAGGTCACAGGAATTCTTTTTTCGATACTTTCTTTAATTTGCTCTTTGGTATCATCATCAGTATCTCTAGTAACTATATTACTACTGTATTCATTAATTAGCTGTTTATAAGTGTAACCATATAACCTCGAAAAGCCATCATTTACCCATTGATAATTACCAGAAGCGTCCATTATAGATATTGCATTTTCTGTTTCACTTGCAACCAATGAAAGTTTTTCAAGTTCTTTATTTGTTGCCTCCAATTCCTGGGTTTGTTCAAGGATTTTAGTATGTTGATTACGAATCTCAGTCTCAGCTTCCTTAATTTCTGTAATATCCGTTTCAATTGTGATAAGCTTACTTACATTTCCTTCTGGATCAAGGATTGGAGTTAAACTGGTTTGTACCCAAATAGAACCGCCCGAGCGGGTTTTGTTCTTTGATTCATAAACCTGGGTTTTTTTAGTTGTTTTACATTTCTCAAGTATTTCATTAATATTTGGAAGACTTGATACCCCCGAAAAATTTTCATCAATTTCATGGGTTAATAATTGTAGGGTATATCCATACATTCTGGTAAAACCAACATTTACCCATTCAAAATTTCCGTCAGCATCCATAATTGTTACTGCATTTTCAGTTTTTGCAGCAACAATTGAAAGCCTTTCCAATTCTTTATTCAACAGATCTGTTTGTTTGTGTTGACTTTGAATTTCTTCCTTTTGCTTATTAATTGCAACATTTTTTATCCTAAGTTCTTCATTAATTTTTTGTTTAATTAAGTATCCTCTATAAATAAAAAATGCCAATACAAAAATTAAAATAAGCAAACCAATAAATACAAAAAGTATCATTCGTTGAAAGCGTATCAAAAAGTTTTGATCTGAAATAGTAAGATCTCTGTCTATGATCTCTAATTGATCCCTCTCAATCTCTTCTTCCTGTTTTGCAATAGTTTCACGCCTTTTTCGTACTTCTTCCTGAGATTCTTTTATCTTGTTTTGTTGTGCCTCAAGAATTCTTTCATTACGATTAATTTCTTCTGCCTGAACTGAGATATTTTCCTGCACTCTTGCCAGGTTTTCACGTTGTAGTTCAATTTGAGCTTGTTGCTGTTCAATTTCAGACTTTTGCTGATCGTTTAATTTTTGTTGTCGCTCATTTTCTTGTCTTTCCTTCAGGTTGCTTTTCTTTAATTTAGATAATTCCTCAGTTTGCCTGAGTAGCTCACGTCTTTGCGATTCTAGTTTTCGCTTTTCTGCTTCGAGTTCTTTTGCGGTATTCGCATAAAGTTCTTTTAAATCTGCTTCGCGACCACCATGTAGTAGAATTTGCTTAGTGAAAGATATTCCATGTTCAGTTGCATTGGCCCTGTTTATCTCATATTTCTTTTTATCTTTCTCTAAATCAAACAGATCGACCATTGTAAATTCTGCCCTTTGGCTTTGATCTGTTATCAGTAATGTATTAGGTTGTAAATTTTCAAAAATTTCATGCAGGTTGTTATTCTCGTTAGATTCAACAAATAAAACCTGTGTTGGAGTGATATCTTTTACTCTTCGAAATCTTTTAACGGTAAAAAATTTACCTTTTAGTTTCTTCGAAATTGAAAGTTCAACCAACTCTTCATAAACTTTGGTAGAGTTACCGAATACACCTATCTTAAAACTCGATATTTGACTTTCATTTGTCCAGATCGTGTTTTGGGCAAAGTTCTGTATAATCCATAACGCTTTCTGCCTATCAACATTCTGTCCCCAGCTAGAAGTTGAGAAACACAGTTGAAAGCTAAACAGCAAAAAAACAATTATTTTGGTATATTTTGTATTCATTTTTGGCTTGAGAACAATGGCAAAATGCTATTTTTTTTTGAAATATCAAAATTATATTAACAATTCTTAATAGCTATTGCAAATGAAATGCCAATGTTCAAGACAAAATCACTATAAAAAATAGTAGGTAAGCAACTTATAAAACAAAATACAGGATTTGTACTTTGGAAAGCTTAATTATTCGTTTTTAACTACATTAATCTGTAATCCGGATATAATAGTATAATCTTCTACGTCCTCTTCTGTATCGGTATCGCCTGGCTCAATGTACCAATTTGCAACCACATCACCTCCACTGTCCTTATACTCTTTAAGCAATCTTAAAATGAATAACACATGTTTAGAGGAACTTGTATTCACATAACTGAGCTTAAAATTAAACAGAATAGGCTTTTGGGTTTTAATATATTCCTGCAGCCATTCATAAACAGGCTGGTAAAATAGTGTGGCCTCCTCTAAATATGACTCTCCTGCAATCTCACATAGTCCTGTTTCAGCATTTAATAATACTGAAGGTTTAAAATGAGATCCAGGCTTAACAACTATTTCAAGATTTTCCATCATTTAATTTTTTTCAATTCTGCTACAAATCGTTAGGCACCTCGGCAGATATAGTAATAAATGAATAAGTTTCGTCAACAGGCTTAGAATCAACAACTACACGACTACCCGATATTAAGGCTATTAACAACAAGCCTAAGTTACTTCTTTCACCTGATTCTACAAGTTTATATTGTTCGCGTTTATATTCTCTAAGTCCTTCCCTATCAAGCGAATTAATGTAATCTACGCGTTTGTTAATAAAACTCAACATATTTGTTTCTACCAGGTTGCCGCTTAAAAACTTATAATTATCACCGCTGTGCTTAAGAATAAGCAATCCAGAGCCAGATTTTTCGTTTTCATCTGTATTTACTTGTTCTGCTGAATAATGAGCAATATTTTGCGCAAATTCTAAGAACATTTTAAAAAACTTACGCCTCAGTACCGAACTACTGTCTACACTGGTTTCAATGTTTTTGGCTAAAATAGCAAGTACACTTTTTTCAAAAGTACCACGATATGCAATTATCACCTCCTTGGATAATAACTCATAAAAGTCTTCCAAAAATTCAATTTTGCTTCTATCTACCTGTCCATTTTCATCCATAATATTCAATAATTATTCTTATCATGAAAGAACCACAATTGTGCTTATTTTTGATAAATATACAATATTTTTTTAAAAATTATTAATTTCTGTTTCAATTTATTCAAATACCTTTTTAGCAATTTCTGTACACAACCAACAATTCATAGTTTTAGAACCCGAAACTATTTGCTATTTATAAATCTGGATTATTCCAAATTTCATAGGATTTTAAGGCTTGAAGATGTAGCATTTCAAGTCCATTTTTGCAAGTTGCCCCTTTCTCAATGCCCTTCTTCAAAAACAGGGTTGTTTCGGGATTGTATACCAGGTCGTACAAAATATGATCACTTGTTAAGGCATCATAAGGAATATCAGGGCAATTGTCTACTTTTGGATAGGTTCCAAGTGGTGTTGCGTTAATAATAATCAACCGTTCTTTTAGTAGTAGTTGATCAATATCGCCATAGGCAATTTCGTTTTCTTTTAACTCTTCAATGGATGCAGAAATATATTCAACTCCAAGTAATTTTAAAACATATTTAATAGCTTTAGAAGCCCCGCCGGTTCCAAGAATAAGGGCTTTTTTATGTTTTACAGAAAGCAATGGTTTCAAGGTATTTTCAAACCCATAAACGTCTGTATTAAAACCAATTAGCCTTAAATCACCTCCACTTCTTTTAATTTTTATAGTATTAACAGCTCCTACTGCACTTGCACTTTCTTCAACTTCATCTAAGTAAGGAATTATTTGCTGTTTATATGGTATGGTTACATTTAAACCTACAAGATTTTTATTTTCTGCTAAAACTTTCTCAATAAGGCCTATATTTTCAATTTCAAAATTAACATAAGCAGCATCAGTTATTTTTTCCTTCTTAAACTTCTCGGTAAAAAATTTGTGCGAAAAGGAATGAGTCAGTGGATAACCAATCAATCCATGAAGTTTTTTAATACCCTTGTTATCATTCATTTAACAATACTTTTTATTCTTTTTCTTCTCCTTTTATTCTGCTAAAAGTACTTTGCAAAAGGAATATCACCAGAAAACCAGTAATAGCCATTAAAATTGCATAAAAAGTTTGTGGATCTTTAGCAGTAAGTTCATAAAAGGTATTGGGTAAAACATTTTCCCGACTAATAGGTATAATCTTGGCATTACTATTTACGTATGACTCAAGGGTATGTTTCCAGGGCCAAACTTTGTTCAAAGAACCAATCATAAACCCGGCTAGGAATGCAACTGTAATATCATGGAACTTTTTAAGCAGCCATGATAAAACATTTGAAAAGCTAATTATGCCAATTACTGCACCAACACCAAAAACAGCAATATAATCTCCTTTCATTTCACTCAAGGCAGATAAAATAAATCTGAATTGTCCCATTAATAATAGGATAAAGCTACCTGAAATACCGGGTAAAATCATAGCACATATGGCCACCATTCCACAAAGCAAAATGTATATATGGCTTGGGCTTCCACTTTCAGCAACAGGGGTAATTGTTGTGACAAAAAAAGCAATGCCAGTTCCAACTAAAATAGCAAGCACAATTTTGTAATTCCAGCCTCTAATCTGCATTGCCACATAAATAGCTGATGCCACGATTAGTCCAAAAAAGAAGGACCATATAAAAATGGGAAACTCATCCAAAAGATAATGAAATAACTTTGCTAATGATAGAATACTTACACCTATCCCAATAACAAGACTTAGGAGAAAAAAACCATTTATAGCACTCCAAAATGACTTAAACCCTTCTTTGAATAATTTTTTAAGGTTTTTAATGTTTAATGACTTAATGGATGTAATCAACTCCTCGTAAATACCTGATATAAAGGCAATTGTACCGCCAGAGACACCAGGAATAACATCTGCTGCTCCCATGGCAATGCCTTTTAAACTAATAAATATATAATCTTTTATAGATCGGCTCATTAGGCTCTTTTGTTTTATTTGAGTGTCCAAATATAGAAAATACTCAACAAAGTATATGATTTACTTTAAAAAAAATGGTTGGGCTTGTGAATGCTAATTTTTACAATCCAGATTTAGTTCACCAAATTTAAACTGTTCTATTAAATCTTCGATGGTAGAATTTTTTGCAGAATAAATCGATCTGAAAATTTCCAGTTTGTCAGGTTCTGTTTTTAAGGCCTTTTTTAAATGATAAACAGCAGAATCGACATTACTGATTAAAGCCAGATTTGCGGCAAGTCTGTAGTTAATCTCGGCATTATCATTTAAGTGCTCAAAAGCCTCACTAAGGATATTAATTTTTTTGAAGAGGTTTTTTCGTCCTTCCACAAGATTTGAGTAATCAATCCAAATTTGTGCATCGCTGCTTTCTAAATCAAGGGCAGTTTTAAATGCTTTTTCAGATTCACTCTCAAATCCAAGTTTTTGGTTAATCAAAGCCGATAAATGCCAAAAATCCGGATCTTCAGGGTCGAATTTTATGGCCTTTTTGATTGAATAATAAGCATCGGTAAACTTTTTAATTGAAAAAAGTATATAAGCTTGTCCATAAAAGGCATCAGCATACATATTATCCAATTCAATGCTTTTTTCAAAGTATGAAAGTGCTTGCTTATTTTTCTCCAGTTTTGCGTAAGCCTCACCAATATGGAAAAAAGCAGAGGCGCTATCTGCCTCATATTCAAGATATTCATTAAAACTTGCAATCCCATCCTCATACTCTTCATTGTAAACTTCGTTCAATGCTTTTTGATACATTGCATGATGATATTTGGGGTCAATAGCCACAGCAAAAGAAAAAGCCTCAATTGCTAAACCATAACTTTCGAGTTTATGATAAATATTTCCCAAATTATACCAGGCCAATTTCGAAAATGGATCCTCTGCAAGGTAAGCTTTGTAATACTTTATACTTTCCTGGTCCTTATTTAGTTTTTCAGAACAATAAGCCAACTCAAATAGCACAGTAGTATTATCGGTTTCATTTTTATGTGCACTTTTATAAAACTCAGCAGCAAAATCATAATGGCCAATCTGCTGAAGGGTAGAAGCAATGTTAATTTGCAAATCAACAATGTCTTCGTATTCTAATGAAACTGCCTTGTTAAAATTTGATAAGGCACTATTGATTTCACCTAATGAAGAATATACAACTCCAATTAAAAAAAACACATTGCTATCCGAAATTTCAATAAGGGAAAGCTTTTTTAATAATTTAAGAGAGTTAAAGTGCTGTCCTTTGCTAATTAGTATCTGCGCCTTCTTTAGCAAAATACTGCTTGTATTGGGATGAATCTTCAGTGCATATTCGATCAGGTTTTCAGCCTTTTCTAAATCATTTAAATCATTATAGTAATCTATAAGGTATTCAAATTCATAAATGTCAAAATAATAGTTCTTATTATATTTCAACATTTCTTCATAACGATTAAGTGCCGCTATCGCCTCCTCATTTATATTTCCAAAATTTTCTTCCATAACCTTTCGACAATCGATATGGCAAACATACAAAATAATTCAATTATTTTTACCACAATTTGATACTTAAAAATACCAGTTACATAAAATCAATGAAATAATAGATAGGAAAAAATAAGTGAAAGAAATGTAGTGAATTGATTAACAAAATATTAAGAGAGTAAATAGTTTTCAAAATGAAAATGTTAATTTTTTGTAAATCAAAAAAGGGAGATAGCTAAAAACTACTCCCTCATATTATACCAATTGCATTTATATTTTAGTCCAAAAGCAAAATATAAATTGCGATGGTAAATGCCTATGCTACTTGAAAATAGTCGAATGAGGCTCTGCCGAAATTGGACTATTTTGAAAATAAAATCGGTATTAAATCAACATTCTATTCTTAGAAAAATTTATTCACCTGTTCCCAATCAACAACATCCCAAAAAGCTGCAATATAATCGGGTCTTTTGTTTTGATAACGCAAATAATAAGCGTGTTCCCAAACATCAAGACCTAAAATTGGGGTTCCTTTTACTTCGGCTAAATCCATTAATGGATTATCCTGGTTAGGTGTGCTGCTAATAACAAGTTTGTTATCTTGCTTTACAAGCCAGGCCCAACCTGAACCAAAACGTGTTGCCGCTGCATTACTAAACTGTTCTTTGAAAGCATCAAAAGAGCCAAAGCTTTCAGCAATTGCAGAAGCTATATTTCCGGTTGGGCTTCCTCCTCCATTTGGCCCCATTATTTTCCAAAATAACGAGTGGTTGTAAAACCCTCCTCCGTTGTTCCGCACTGCTACTGATGAATTAGAAATGTTTGCTAATATCTCTTCTATCGATTTATCAGCCAATTCTGTACCATCAACAGCTGCGTTTAATTTACTCGTGTAGCCTCCATGGTGTTTTGAATGATGAATTTCCATGGTTCTTGCATCGATGCTTCTTTCCAATGCATCGTAGTTATAATCTAAGTCGGGTAATTTAAAAGCCATAACTCTACTGTTTTATGTTTAACAATTGAATCAAAGTTATGGCTTATTTAGAATGATTCCAAATAAAATAAGAGATATTTCACTCTTTTATTCTTAAATACCACTAATCACCTCGCCTCCAGCAACTTAGGTGTTATTATTCTTTTTTCTTCATGTCATTAAGCATCTTAACTACCATGTAAAGTAAAAGGGCAACTACCAAAACAATTGCAACCCAAATAAAAGCACTATCAAGGTGGATACTTTCTTTAGAATGAGCGTCTTTCGATTCACTTTGCACTTGCTTTATATCAACAACTTTAACTTGTGGTACATTTTTAGGAATTTCGTCTTTAAAATATTTTAAATCATAGTTAGGAGAGGCAGCTTTACCAGCACCAAAACTTAATTTATACTCTGCTTTAGGGCTAAGTTTAGCTATAAGATAAGAATTTAACTGTTCAGCAATACTATTTTTAACAATTAAGGGCTCGTTATCATTATTCTGTATCCGTAAGTACAAAACATTTGTTCTAATCCCTCCTAAATTAAATGTATTTGAGCTATTGGAACTGAGATTTACATTTTCAATGGTAGAAAAATAATATTCGTACTTACCAGCTTTGTTTTTAGAGCTATCCTGTACCTGGAAGGTAGCGTTGCGAAAGTAAAATTCAGGTCCGTCAATTTTTAAGGTCACCCTGTCAATTTGAGGATGCCCATTAAAAACCATCTTTACAACGCTTTCTTTTTCTTCTTCTTTTTCCAATTGGTTTATTCCGGGCTCAGTAACTTTGCTATACTTGCCTTCATCAATTGAAGTATTAAAATAACCGGCTTTTAAAATATTAACTGGGTTATTCTTCCAGTCATCTATTAAAATTTCAAAATATTCGTAATTACTTAAAGGAAAATCAATAATTTTAATGATAGATGTTGTTTTATCACTATACATTGCCTGAAAGCGATAGGAATCTTTTATAACATACCAGTTTTTTTGGTCATCGCTCCCACTTAATTTTAGTTTTTTGGTCACATCTGAATTACGTATAATCAGCTGTATATTAGATATTTCTGTTCGTTTTTTATTATGAATAACCAGCCGTGTATAGTAAGGCCAACCAGTCTCCTCTTTTCTTTCAATGATAAGATATTCAACAAAATAATCGCTAAAGCTCAGTGCCTTTTCTGTTTCGAAAATATATGGAACTTCTTTGCTGCTTTCATCATAAATTCGAATATCACCAAAACCATTTTCTAATTTTGCGGTAATTCTGGGCTCAATAAGTATTTTATAAAACCCTTCTTTTTCAACTTCAGGAAGAGATCCCTGCCATGCAAAATCCTGAGCCCTGATTTGATTTGATAAAATGATTAATAAAATTGTACATCCAAGTGCTTTAAACATGGTTTTCCTCCTCTGCTGGAGTTTCGTCAATACTCTTATCATCTTCGAAAATAATTTTTTTAAGTTTTTGGTATAAAAATGAAATCACCAACAATAAAACAGCCAACGATGCAAATGCTGCAACCCTTCCCCCTTGCGACATTCCCCAAACATCAATAATGAATAATTTTAATATAACCAGGAAGAAAAGTGAAATACCAATAATCCTAAACATTTTTTCATCTTGTTTCATTCCTAAAATCATTAAAATAAAGGCTAATACACCCCATAAAATTGGCCAGCCAACTAAATGACTTTTTCTTATTAAATCGCTCACCTGGGTTAGTTCTGGCATATTTCCTAAAAGGACTAAGTAGTCTAAATCAACACTTAGCACAGCAACTCCAATAGCAACTGAAAACCAAAGTGTTATATCGCTAATAGATTTTTGGTTTTTATAAATTGATTTGATACTTACCCAAAGAAAGTAACAGATTACCAGCACAACAAGTCCTGTGGTAAAATGCAGCAAACTAAAATTGTGGGCTATTTCATCCATCAAATAATAGTTGATTACCTTTTTATAGGATGGCAGCACTGCTGATACATAAACCAACAGAGCTATCACACTTATAATAGTGATACCTTCAAGAATGTATTTAACTTTTTTAATTGATGCCCATCCTAAAATAACAGCTACATACAAGTAATTATAAAAAGCAAGTGCTACAGTAGTCAGGTAGCTATCGTTGTAGAACCTGTCTATCTGGTAATACAGCTCTAACTGAAAAATTATGTACAAGGAAATAATAAACCCAATGATAAATAAATTTGAAAAAGCCGAGCTTGGTACTTTTCCTGAGAGTCTTGCCTCGTTTTGTAACAGCCTCACTATCAAAAAGAAAGCAATAACGGCAACAACACCAGTAATAAACCCTTCGTTTAATAAAATTGAAAGTGGTTCGGCATCGTAAGGTCTGTCGAGGTAAATTTGTATCCAATCCATCACCAGGCTTATCACCATAAAAAACGAAACAATAAACGAAGCAATTTTCATTAATATAATACCCGATTTTTGACTTAACCAAAGCAATAATACGGCCTCGGCAGCCCAAAACATGGTAATGTATTTTCCTTCGAACTGAACCGGGATGGTAATACTGGCAAAAGTTAATACCAGCCCTATCAGCAAAAATATCAGGTTTTTATCAATTTGTTTATTCCGATAAAGCGGATAGGCAAAAGCAAAATTAAACATGGCCAAACAGACTGTAAACAAACCATTGTAAGCAGGTTGATAATCGTTTACAATAAACATTCCTGCCCAAAAGTAAAGAAATGTATTGGTAACCAACATCAAAAACTCAAAAGCAGTAAATTTTGCATTTTCCTTAATGTTGTTGATAATATTCATTAAGAAAAATACGAGGTAGAATGCTGTAACAAATAACAAAGCTCCCAAATGAGGCAGATTTTGTTTGTTGAAATGGGCATCCAAAATCCAGGCTGCAAAAAGTATCAATGTGGCAAAGTTGGCAACAAAATTAACCACATTCCATTTTTTATAATAGGAAAGTACCAGCATTCCTATATCCAAAATTAAAATATAAGTAAACAATACTTTATAATTTCCCTCACCAGTACTTACCATAAGTGGGGTGGCAAAACCACCAAAAATAGCAATTACAGCTAATTCCTGTTTATCATAAGCCAATGACAGTAAAATTGCCAAAATAGTAATCACCACCAGAATTAAAAATGCAGCCGTTTGGCTAAACAAACCATATAACTGAAAGCCCATGGCTATGGAAATATAAAGCGAGGCAATACCACCACCAGCCAAAACCGAACTAAAGGCTTTATAATTTGTCCTTAGTTTATGCGCAATACCAATTAACACACCACCAATTAGTACAATAGCTACCACCTTGGCAGTATCGTTTAGCCAACCTTCGTCCACCGCATATTTACCAAAGAAAATCATGGCCAAAACTAAAATAACAATACCAATTTTATTCAACAGGTTTTCACCTATAAACTTCTCAAAATCAGTCTTTTTCTTTGGTTTTTGAATAGGTTTGGTTTTAGTAAATGCTTGTTGAGTAACTGTTTTAGCAACAGGCTCTTTAATGGGTTGCTCAACCTTTGTTTCCTTATGAATATGCTCTTTTTCAGGTTCTTTTTCAATTGGTTGCTGAACAATTTCAGGCTGCTCTGTTTTCACCTCCTTTTCTTCTGTTTTCTGAGTTTCAACAACAGGTTTTTCTTCAACAATTTTTTCCTTTTGTATCACTTGCTGTTTTTCAGCTAAAGGAACCTCAATACCAACCTTTTTAAGGGAGGCCAAGTCATTTTTTAGTTCATCCATCCTTCGCAAAATCAATTTTTGCTTAAAGCTTACAGCGCTTTTAAAGGACAAAAGGATAATGAAAATAACAATGACAAAAACAAAAAGCAAGAATAAAAAGAAAGCTTCCATGTGCCTATAATTTAACAGTTAATCAGCAAATATAAATAATTACTTTATTAAAGTTACAAATTCGACAGAATTATACTACTAAGTTTTGTAACAAACTTGCTAAGCATTATTTCTCATTTGCGATAATTTGCCTTCATCTGCAGAAAAAAATTATTATTGAGCTTACAGCTTTATTATTTAAATAAAATTAACGGTAGTTTCTTCTTATTTTGTTTACTATAAAAACAGAAATGTTTAGTTTTGCAGCTTATAAAAAAAAGAAAATTAGAAAATGCTTCACTTGTTTAAGAAAAACCTCTGGTTTTTTGTTCCCTACCTGGCTTTTTTGCTTATTGCCGGTTCAGTGTTATTGATATTTACTAAAATAGACATCCATATTTTTATAAACAGCCTTCACTTTCCTTTGGGCGATTACATTTTTAAGTATGGCACTTATATAGGTGATGGAATTGTGGTAGCTTTGCTAATTTTCATTATGTTATTCGTAAGGTACAGATACGCTATTGCCCTGTCTTTGAGCGCATTATCCATCACTGCTGTGGTGCAGAGTTTTAAATATTTTATTCTCCCTGAAATAGACAGGCCCTGGCTGCATTTTCAACAGGTAGCAAAAACTGTTGACTTATACTATGTTCCAGGTGTCGATTTACATATTATAAACAGCTTTCCATCCGGGCATACCACTTCAGCTTTTACCATATTTTTGTTTCTTGCCCTAATAAGTAAAAATAACCTGGTTAAATTACTCTGTTTTATTATGGCCTTGTCTATTGGCTATTCAAGGGTTTATTTATCGCAACACTTTTTAAACGATATTTATTTTGGCTCGCTATTCGCAGTTTTTTTTGTGGTTCTGTTCTATCTTTGGTGCAGTAGTTGGAAAAATAAAAAACTTGATTTATCGTTACTACATACTTTAAGGTTAAACAAGAAAAAAAATTATGTTGAAAAGAGTTAGTACTTATCATCTAATTATAATAGCTGTTTCAGCACTTCTTTTTATTCCATTTTTGGGTGGTGTACATTTATTCGATTGGGATGAAATCAACTTTGCCGAATCGGCCAGGGAGATGATTTTAACCCACGATTATTTAACTGTACAGGTAAATTTTGAGGCCTTTTGGGAAAAACCACCACTTTTTGCTTGGTTTCAGGTATTAAGCATGAAAACCTTTGGCATTAATGAATTTGCAGCCAGGTTTCCAAATGCTATTGGGGGAATCATTACACTTTTGGTTCTTTTTAACATTGGTAAAAAGCTTTATAACGAAAAATTCGGACTTATCTGGGTACTGGTATACGGTGCCTCTATCCTGCCCCACTTTTATTTTAAATCAGGAATTATTGATCCCTGGTTCAACTTTTTTATTTTCTTAGGGATTTATTACTTTTTTATTTTTGCTAAAGAAAGAAAACTACAGTTAAAATGGGTGTTCTGCTCGGCTTTTTTTATTGGCCTGGGAATATTGACCAAAGGTCCGGTGGCGCTTTTACTGTTTTTGCTTACCGCATTTATTTTTATGTTTTTTGGAAAAAGCTACCGACGTTTCCTGAATTTTAAAACAATTGTTGTTTATGCACTTACCGTTTCGATTGTTGGTGGTTTTTGGTTTATCCTGCAGGTTTTAAATGGCAATTCAGATATCCTGATAAAGTTTATTGAATACCAAATTCGACTATTCACTATTGAAGATGCCGGGCATGGTGGTTTTTTGCTATACCACTTTGTGGTATTGTTTTTTGGCGTGTTCCCGGCTTCAATTTTTGCCTTAAAATCCTTCAGAAGATACAGTGATGATAAAGCAGAGCACGCTCAATTCAGAGTGTGGATGATCATTTTGTTTTGGGTGGTTTTAATTTTATTTACCATTGTTAATACCAAAATAGTCCATTATTCATCAATGTGCTATTTCCCCATGACTTTTTTAGCAGCCTACATAATTAACCGAATTTTTGATAACAACCAACAGTTTGACAAATGGATGAAAATTACCATTGGGGTAATTGCAACTATATTGGGACTAGCAGTTGCAGGTTTACAATTTTTTGTTGCCTACAAAGAAAAAATAATCGCTTCGGGCATTATTAAAGACGATTTTGCCATGGGCAACCTTCAGGCAGAGGTATATTGGTCGGGCTTTGAGTTTTTAGTTGGAGCGTTACTTATTGTTGGGGTGTTATTTTCCTTATCTTACTACAAAAGACCTCAAAACCAGATAGTTGGCATATTTGTCAGCTCTTTACTTTTTATCAATCTTAGCATGATTTTTATTGTGCCGCGTGTTGAAAAATATTCGCAAAACGCAGCCATTGAGTTTTACAAAGAAGTATCAAATGAGGATTGTTACCTAACAACTTTCATCTTTAAAAGTTATGCCATTTATTATTATTTTGATAAACAGGTGCCTGAGAATAAAAATGAACATGACCAGAACTGGTTATTTAGAGGAGAAATTGATAAACCTGTTTATGTGGTTTGTAAAAATACGGCAGAAAAAGATCTGATTAAATACTATCCTGATTTTGAAAAAATAAAAAGCAAAAATGGGTTTGTGTTTTTTAAGAGAGAAGTTAAAAGAAAATAATTGAAAACCACACGATACAATCGTGCGGTAGCAATAGTTTTTAAAATAGAGGTTAAAAAAAAGTAGGAAATGAGCAGATTGAAGTCAATAGTCAATAGTCATTAAACATGAATAGTGTATTTAATCCAACAGTATCTAAAATCTTAATACTCAAATCTAATAACTAAAGTAAATAAACAAAATACTCAAATGATAAACGATAAAAAAGTAGTAGTTGTACTACCAGCTTACAATGCAGCAAAAACATTGGAAATTACATACAACGAAATACCTTTTGATATAGTTGATGAAGTTATTTTGGTAGATGATTTAAGCAGTGATAAAACAATTGAAGTTGGTCAGCAATTAGGAATTAAGCATATTGTTAAGCACGAAAAAAACAAAGGCTATGGCGGTAACCAAAAATCGTGTTACAACAAAGCGCTGGAACTAAATGGCGACATAGTAGTAATGTTACACCCTGATTATCAATACACTCCAAAGTTGCTTAGGTCCATGTGCTACCTGCTGGCCGATGGTGCTTACGAAGTAGTGATTGGCTCGCGAATATTAGGAAGAGGTGCACTAAAAGGCGGAATGCCTATTTATAAATACATCGCTAACCGCTTTTTAACCCTAAGCCAAAACATTTTAATGGGACAAAAACTGTCGGAATACCATACCGGCTACAGGGCATTTACAGCCAATGTATTAAAAAGCATTAATTACAACATCAACTCAGATGATTTTGTGTTTGATAACCAAATGCTTGCCCAGATATTTAACGCCGGGTTTGAGATTGCAGAAATTACCTGCCCTACCAAGTATTTTGATGAGGCTTCGTCCATTAACCTGAAAAGAAGTATGAAATATGGCTTTGGGGTATTGGCTGTTTCGTTATCCTACTTTTTTAAACGAATAGGGTTGGCAAAGCCGAAGATTTTTATGAAATAAGGAAGTTTTTTCTGCAGATGCACAGCTTAACATAGGTTTTCTTCGAAAAATTTAGCTGTTACACCTTACTATCATATAGTACCTTTAATTCCAATAACGTACATAAAATAAGCTTAGGCAACCACCTAAGCTTAACTTATATAGTATTTTCTATTGTATTTTCTATTTCCAGAAAGGCACTTTCCTTAATTTTCTTCTCCACCAGAAATTTTGCTCGCTTAACCAGCCATAGGGTACATGTACTGAGGCGGTAATTTTAAAAAACTGTTGCACCTGGCCTTCGTATTTAAAGTATTCATCTTCTGTAACTTGATCAGCCTCCGTGTATTTATCATTAAATACCGAAGAAGGGTAAAAATCCAACTGGACATTAACAACTTTCCAATTGACACCAAATAGTACACTGAAAGTTGTTTTATTAAACTCATCACCTTCCAGTTTGGTTCCACCTGGTTCATTAGCCCAACTTACTTTTTCACTGGTTGACATGGCCGCTATATAGTTGAACTGCACACCCGCATAAATATATCGTTGAGTGTCCCAAATATCCATTCCATATTTAAACGCCAACGGAACACCTATCATATGCATCCGATGAGTTTCTTTCATAGAGTAGACCCCATTTACTGTTTCGTAATGCGAGGTAATACCGGTATAGTTATAGTCCAGGCCGGTTATAAGCCCTGCAGCATCGCCCGTAAAATCAAAATGAAATAACAAACTGCCTTTAAAACCAGGCGTATACCCCATAGCAGAGGCTAAAGGCGTAAGCTGCATTTGCTGAATATCGTCACTTGTGACACCTGGCGCATTGATATATTTATTTGGATTGAACTCAGGTTGCCCACTAAAAGCATTGCTAAAGCCAAACCTTAATGCAACATAGGCATAGTCGCTAAATTGCCCAAATGAGGAAGAAACCACTAACATTAAAATGATGATTGATAAAAGATACTTTTTCATTCTGAATATTTTTGTTTTTATATTATGTAGGTTTATTATTTAGCTGAATCATCAAATGGCTGATAGCGCCAAAAATCTTTTTGGGCATTAATTGTAGAAGTTTGCTCTGGGGCATCAATTTCTTTACCTATATAAGTTTCATATTCAGCAGGAACCAAACCATAACCAACATACCCAATATTTTCAGCTGAAAAACCAACAGCCCTTGTTATTGGCCTGAAGAATCCGCTTCTGTTCAAATTAGGCTGTGCATCATCACTTGTAGTTGTATAATCTCTCACTTTTAGCCAAGTATCTGTGTAAGGATTGTAACGCCAAAAATCATTAAATACCTGTCCTGAATACCTTCCTGGATATTCCATAAAGGTCACTTTATCACTACCAGTAGGAACAAGGTTATCGCCTGATCCTACATATCCCAAATCACCAATGGCAAAAGCGACTGCATTAGCACGACCTCCTCCAGGAAAAGACGCTTTTGCTATCCATTCTCCATTTTGAGGTTCCGTAGGATCGGAGGAAGGTTTAAATGCCCAAAAATCATCATAGAACTTTTCATTACCATCTGTTCCCAGACCAAAGTAACCTATACCATTCATACTAAAAGCAATAGCCCCTGTCCTGTTTTCCTCCTCATTAGTTCCAGGAGGGTTTGTCCCTGCCAGCCCTCTCCAACCAGGAGTGGTCTCATCACCATCAGTTTCAGCCACTGGATCAAATACATACCAGTCTCTAGTAGGGTTAGCTCCCGAACCTGTACCAATATAGGCCAGACCATCAATCACAAAACAAACTGCACCACTACGTCCTGTAAAATGCGCAGAGGTTTCTCTCCAAATCCCTTTTTCCAAATCATACTCCATTAAGGTGTTGGCTTTTTCTGTATAATCATCGCTTCCTCCATGATCACCCAGGCCAACAAAAATAGAACGTGTTAATGTACCAGGGGGATCATTTTTTCGTTGGTACACAATAGCAAAACCAATTCCATCAATCATTTCAGCATTCAGAGTATTATTACTAAACTTAGGAATACTAGGGACAAAATCAGGATCCCAGCCTCCTTCAGGAGTATACATAATAATATCTTTGGTCATCCCTCCTCCTAATCCTTGCTGTCCTGTACCAAAAAAAACAGTATCGCCTAAATTAAATACTATTGCATCAAAACGAGCTTCAGGCGTAGGCTTTACACCACCATCAGGGCATGTAAGGCATTGCTCAAACCATTCATCAATGGCGGGTTTTGTAGATATTGGTTTCGTAATGGGATTATACCATTCCTTTCTTACCACTGTCTTTTTACCCTCAACCATCCTTTCGTCCTCAGTAATTACGTAGGAACGAACATTATATTCAGTGTCATCATCTAAACTATCAAGTACACTTTGAAAGGAAATTGAATCTCCAACTTCAGGTATTTGTGATTTTTTGCTTTCATTAAAAATTGTCCTATGATCATTTATTGTTGGCTCTGAACTTGTGCCAGTATTCCAGCAATGACCATATTCAATAATTGTACTTCCATAATTTACTACATACCCCTCCACTATCATATAATAGTCAGCACGATTAACCGCGGTATCATTAGCAGTGTAGGCGTAAAGTTCGCCACCTTGAATAGTTTTAAAGTTTTGATCATTTGTAGGCCTTGAGAAAGAATAACTCTGATCCCCTTTTTTACAGGCAAAAACTGCAAAAAGAAGCCCTATTATGACAAAATAAAACGCGCTCTTCATTTTTTGATATTTTAAATTTGGTTCTTTAGTTGAAATATTGAATAGCAATTACTTTCAATACAATTATAATCCGAATAATTAAAAAAAATTATTTATTACGCTGACGACTAAGCAAATATATGACTTTCAAAAAAATGAAAGCCAACATTTTCTATGTCGGGAATAAGCTGTTTAACACAAGAAATTAAACAACTTAACAAAATAACGAATAAATTGCTTATATAATATATCTATATGCAATTATTTTACAATAACTATTCCAATTAAGATAAATAACTGAAATCAAATGCTACAAAATTATAACAAAGTTTTGGAACTTGGAACTTGGCGATTAGAAATAAAAACCTTGTTTTCCAAATTAAAGGTTCAAATGTCTACCTGCTCCTTATTAAACCAATAATTTATTGAATTGCCGTCGGCTTTAGCCGGCGGATCATAATCATCAACCCAAATACGGCTTTAGCCAAATTGTCACTGAAAATTTGGCTTGTATTTAATCCACAGATCGCTCAGATATGCACAAATTTTTGTTTTAATTTTATCTGTTTTAGTCTAGTGTCAAGTCACATCTTAAATGACAGTTGCAATTATCCGCATAGTGGGTTCTTGAGTTATGTAATTAGCTCATTTTTAACGCTTAACATTTTATATTCAGACCCGCTTAGCGGTTTTTATGCCATCAAAATATCATTGACATGACACTAAGCCATCTGCGGATAAAAAAACATAAAGTAAGTGTTTGTCAGGTTATTTACACCAAAAAAGATTAGCTATGCTGAGTCCTTTGGCGTTCCTTCGTTGTACCTCCTCGGAACTTCTCTCATCGCCTGCCCCGAGCATCGGGGAGCGAAGCGAGTAATGACGTCATTGCGAAGACGAGATACGAGGATGACGCAATCTATTATATTGAAAAATAGTCAAAAGTGTAAACTACCACATAATCGTTTAGATCAATTTAACCTTAAGATACAAAAACTTTTGCCTTTTTAATCTTATGTACTTTATATTTCTTCCAAACGTTATGTTTTGGAACAGATTCACAACCCATGGTTTGTGCCTGATATCCATTTTTTCCTTCCAGCAGGTAATAGCAAACCCTCTCACCTTTTTTATTTAATTCTTCAACCGTTTTTATGTACCTGAATTCGTAACTTTTTCCCACTTCGTATACCGGGTGCAAAGGCTCCAAAAATACCTGTCCTTTACAATTAATTTTATCTACATGAAAAGGATAACTCTTACCTAGAATGATAGCATAGCCCTCATAAAACCAGGTAGGCACCAAATGGCGGTCGCCAAAGGTATCCTGTACCACAAAATACGCTTTGTCATTTGGCAAAAAGACAGTTTTAACCACATGAAATTCAAGCACTTCACCAGATTCCAGCTTTCGTTTTTCTTTATGTATGTAAACTCTTTTCATTGTTGGCTGATGAAACCTGTCAGTATACTAATTAATGACACAGACAGGTTTTACAAACACTGACAGGTCATCAAAACTAGCTAATTATTGTTAAAATTACGTGATATTTTTGTGATAATCGATTGTTATTTTTGTTTTTATAATGTTAATCTTATCGGTTAAAAACAAAAATTAAGATTCTATGAAACAAGCTTGATAAAAATAATCATTATCATGAACGAGCAATGATTATTTTTCATCATGCGGTTCCATCTGACAACGGCGAAGCCCTTATGAGCTTCGCGAATAAATTGAAATAATAAATAAATAAACAGATGAAAACAATAACTTTATACCTTTTAATAATTGCTGTAAATTTACAATTTCAATCGTGTGCCCAAAATAATGAAAACAGCAAAAAAGAAATAGTAAAAACAGGAAAAATGGAAAAAACAGACGAAGAATGGAAAAAAATACTAACCCCGATGCAGTTTTTTGTCACCCGTGAAAGTGGAACCGAACGGCCTTTTACAGGAAGATACGATGATTTTTTTGAAAAAGGCACCTATGTTTGTATATGCTGCAAGCAAGAGTTGTTTGAATCGACTACCAAATATAATTCGGGTTGTGGCTGGCCAGCATTTTTTGATATTAAATCGAATAAAAATGTGGTTTTAAAAACAGATAAAACACACGGGATGATACGCACGGAGGTAAGGTGCTCTCAGTGTGATGCCCACCTGGGTCATGTTTTTGAGGATGGGCCAAAACCAACTGGTTTAAGGTATTGTATTAATTCAGAGGCGATGGAATTTGTTCCAAAGGGGAGCAAAAAGTAACAAAAAAATGTAGAGACACACGACCGTGTGTCTCTACATTCCAATATTTTACATCATCAAATCCACCATTTTTTCAAAATCTTCGTCAGTTAATCGATGGCTGTATCCTGTAGCCTTGTTTTTCTTTAGCAAATCAACTATTTCGTTCTTTTTGTCTTTTCCAATACCAATATCAGCCAGACTTACCGGCGAATTGATGGACTTAAAGAATGATTTAAGTTTCAGCAGAAAATCATCGATCAAATTAACATTAAATAATAGCTTAGCTAGTTTTAATATTCTATCGGGTATTCTGTCAGCCTGAAGTTTTAACCAGGCGGGGTAAACAATTGATAAACTAGCTCCATGTGGGGTATCATACAACAATGACAAAGCATGGCCAATGTTGTGCACACCCCAATCACCATTAGCAGCTCTGCCATAAGCAGTTATGCCATTTAAGGCACAAGTTGACTGCAACAAAATATTTGCCCTGTATTCATAATTATCAGCCTCTTGCAAAACCAGGTTGGCATAGCGCATGGCCTCTAAAACGATGGATTGCACAAACCTGTCTGCCAGGCTGGCTGTGCCATTTGCAAAAAACGCTTCAAAAGAGTGCGCAATTAAATCAACTATTCCATAAGCCGTATACTCTGGAGAAACCGAAAAGGTATAAACAGGATCAAGAAACGAGTGCTTAGGATACATTAAAGGATGTACAAAACCAATTTTTTCTTTTGTGTGGTGATTTTGGACAACGGCCGCTGCATTCATTTCGGTACCTGTGGCTGCTAGTGTTAAAACAACTATTAGTGGTATCTCTTTTTGTGGAATAATCCGTCCTTTCATCACCTCCCAGGGCGACAAATTTTCGCTGATACAAACCGATACAACTTTAGCTGAATCAATTACACTTCCACCTCCCAGCGCAACAATCAATTCAACCTTATTTTTAATCCCCAAATCAATCGCTTTTTCAACATCTTCAATAAGCGGATTGGGTTTTATGCCATGATACTCAAAAACCTGACAATCAGACTTCTTCAGTTGGGAAAGCACATCATCATAAGATCCATTTTTTTTGACTGACCCACCACCATAAATCAGTAATACTCTTGAACCAAAAATTTCTACTATCTCAGCCAAATTTGTAACAACTTCTTTTCCAAAATGTAAACTGACCGGATTATACATTGTGAAGTTTTCCATAACTTGTTTTTTTTGTTATTTTGCAATTGGTTTAATTATAAAGATAGTAAAAGTTAATTAATAAATTTAACCAGCCAATAACAATTTGATTTTCAATCAATAAAATCATGAACGATATTTCGGATAAAAAAGAGGATTTAATAAATAAACAGGCCAACTCAAGCCTAAAAAAAAAGCTAAACAAAACGCTTAAAGGTCAGGGCGAACTAAAAGAAATGCTCGACCTGGTTAATGCAGCAATTGTTAAACTCTCAGCTACTGGACAGATACTATACACCAACGACCTCTTTATCAATTTATTAAATGATAAATTTGACGAAATATACAAGCAAAAATTTTGTCACACATTGTTCTACGAATTGATAGAGGACGAAGACGGGCTGGTCGAATTTATTGACAATATTGAAGAAAAGAAATTCAATGAAAGGGTGTTTATCAGCAAAAACAAATCGAGACAAAAAAAAGATATTTGGCTATGGTGGACAGTAAAGCCAATTATTAGCAAAAAAGGTAAACATAAAGGCTATATTATTACTGGAGTAGATATTAGCAGGCGAAAAATAGTTGAAAACCAGATCATTCAAAAAAACAAAGAAATAGAGGTAAGTAATGCAAAGTTAAGAAAAGCCAACAAAGATTTGGAAACCAAAAACAGGGAGCTTATATCTAAATCAAAACAACTGACTGAGAGCGAGCTGCGGTTTAGAAATATGAGTGAAAGCATCCCCTTAGGAATCTTTTTGTGCGATCTTGATGGTAAAAATGAATTTGTAAACAAAGAGTATTGCCAATTAAGCGGACTAACTTTTGAAGAAGCCCTTGGCGATGGATGGATGGATGCAGTGGATGCTAACGACCTTGACATTGTAAAAAAAAGGTGGTTGGCTGGTATTAAAAAAAAACCAATTAATTACAATATTGTTTACCAGCTAAAAAACATCAAAGATGGATCTGTTTTAAAGGTTCATTCCATTGCAAGAGAGATGATAGATAACGACCAGGTAGTTGGCTATGTTGGTATTATTGAGGATATTACAAAAAAAGAAAAACTGTTGAACAAACTCAAAAACTATGAGTTAATTATTAGAAATTCGAGCGAACTGATGTCGTTAATAAACAAGGATTACAAATACCTGGTTGTTAACGATTCTTACGTACAAGCCCACCATTTAAAAAAGCACGAAATTGAAGAAAAAACAGCACTAGAACTTTGGGGGAAAAAAATATTTGAAGAAAGGCTGAAAAGTAAGTTCGACGAAGCTTTTTCGGGCAAACAGGTAAGGTACCAGGATTGGTTCACCTATAAATATTTAGGTAGCAAATTTATGGATGTAACCTACCAACCTGTTTTTGGCCCCCGTGGTGAAGTAGATGCAATAACAGTTAACACACTGGATATCACAGACTTAAAACATGCGCAAATTGAACTGGAAAAGGCAAAAGATCAGGCTGAAAGTGCAAATAAAGCTAAAAGTGAGTTTTTGGCAAACATGAGCCACGAAATCCGAACACCACTAAACTCTGTAATTGGTTTTACAGAACTTCTTGAAAATCAAATTGAAGATGCTGGCCATAAAAAATACCTGAAATCGATTAAAGCAGGTGGAAGGTCATTGCTGACCATCATAAACGATATACTTGATTTATCAAAAATTGAGGCCGGTAAAATGGAACTAAGCTACGAGCCCGTGCACTTTCCTTCTTTGGTTGAAGAAATTTCGCAAATTTTTTCCATTCAGTTCGATAATAAAAAGCTTGAGTTTGAAACAGAACTCTCACCTACCCTACCAGAATATGTTTTGCTTGATGAAATAAGGGTGCGCCAAATATTGTTTAATTTGGTTGGAAATGCAATTAAATTTACCCAGGAAGGAGGAGTTAAACTTTCTATATCAGAATATGATCAAAACGAGGAGCATTGCTCCATTAAAATAGTAGTCCGAGATACGGGTATTGGTATCCCAAAAAATCAGCAAGAACTAATTTTTAATGCTTTTAAGCAGCAAGCTGGTCAAAACACAAGGCGTTTTGGAGGTACAGGCCTGGGTTTGACCATTAGCAAAAAACTGGTAGAAGCTATGAATGGAACCATCTACCTTGAAAGCCAGGAAAATGTATTTACTGAGTTTATAATTGATTTTAAAAATGTAGAAATTGGCACAAAAGCTAAAAAGGAACATGGAAGGACAAAAAGTTCCGACTTTGAAATTATTTTCAAAAAATCCACCATTGTTTTAATTGATAAGGACAAGAACAACCGGCATTTAATTGCTGAAAATTTCATCAATTCCGAATTAAAAATAATCACTGCCTCATCAGGCAAGGAAGGTATCTACGCAGCAAGTGAAAACCGGCCTTCGTTAATTTTACTTGACGTAAATATTAAAGATGATGAAGGCTACAATGTACTTAAAAGGATAAAAACCAACGATTTACTAAGTAAAATTCCTGTTGTAGCCATGTCTACTGGTATGATAGATTTATCAGAAACTAACTTTGATGATTACATATCCAAGCCCATTAAAAGAAAAGAACTGATTAACACCTTGTGCAAATACATTGAATTTTCGCAAAAGCGGGTAAAAAAAGAAGAAAGGGTAAGCAAAAAGCCAGACTTTGAAATTGATAACATTAGGATGCACCCGAACTATGATCAAATAGTACTAAATATGAAGGAATTTTATAAAAAGTGGGAAAAAGTGACAAGAGAAGAACTTTCGGATGATATTGAAAAATTTGCAAAAGAACTGGAATATTTTGGGCTGATAAACAACTTAAAAACAATATATGAATATGGTGTTGAATTACAAGAACACCTGGCTAGCTTTGATTTGATAGAAATTTCTTCAAGCTTAAAAACTTTTCCTGAAATTAGTCGAAATATTCTAAAAGAAAAATAGAACAATAAATAAAATAATATATACTTTTATGATTCTGCGGTAGTTTGTACCCAACCGCAATTTGGGTCGGGGTAAACAAATTGAATTTTCGCTTCGCTCAAGAAGGTAAACGTTTTCAGAACGGTTTGCTCTTCAAGGTGTAAGCTACCGCATATTCAAAATATACTTTTAACTTAATTAAAGTTTCCTACACTAAAAATATGTTCGAAGAAAATCCAAAAATTCTGATAATTGACGACATAGCCTCTAATATTCAGGTAGTTGCAAATGTTCTAAAAAAACACAATTTTAATATTAGTTATGCCCAAAATGGGAAAACAGGAATAGAAAGAGCCAAACAAATTAGTTTTGACCTTATTCTTTTAGATATAATGATGCCTGAAATGGATGGCTACGAAGTATGCGCAAGGTTAAAAAAGGATCCCAAAACAAAAGATGTTCCTGTTATTTTTCTAACAGCAAAAACGACTGAAGACAGTTTAAAAAAAGGGTTTGAATCAGGTGGGGTTGATTTTATTTCAAAACCCTTTAAAACAGCTGAATTAATAGCAAGGGTTAATACCCACATACAACTTAAATCAGTAAGAGAAATTTTATCAACCACCAATATCAGGCTTCAGGAAGCTAATTCGAGTAAGGATAAGTTGTTGTCAATAATTGCGCATGATTTACGCAACCCTTTCTCTGTCCTTATCACATTTTCGAAGTTATTGCTCGATTCTTATGATGATTTTAGCAAGGATGATGTAATTAATTACCTAAAAACCTTTTATCAAACCTCAAAACAGGGATATAACTTGTTGGATAACCTGCTTAAATGGTCAAAATCGCAAACCGGAAACCTCGATGTTGAAGGTGAAGTAATTGATTTTAAAGACATTGTAGAGGAAAACATTACGCTATTAAACTCGCAGGCAAAAAATAAGGATATCCAGCTTATCAATAACGTTGCAGAAGATGTTTTTGCCTTTGCCGATTTGAATATGATACTTACGGTAGTTCGAAACTTGTTGACCAACGCTATAAAATTTACCAATAATGGCGGAAAAGTTGAAGTTACTGGTCTCAATTATGAAAAATATGTAGAAATATCAATAAAAGATAATGGAATTGGTATTTCGGAAGAAGATTTGGAAAAGATTTTCAGAATAGACATAAAACATTCCACAGAAGGAACTGCCAATGAAAGAGGATCTGGCCTTGGACTGGTTCTTTGCAAAGAATTTATTGAAAAAAACCTGGGCACCCTTAAAGCTAACAGCACCCTTGGCGAAGGCAGTGAGTTTGTGTTTATTTTGCCCAGGGCAGAAGAATAGTTGGTAGCTGATCCTGCTGGTGGCTGAGCTTGTCGAAGCCAAATTGTGTAAATAAAAAAGTAAGTGCCTTCGACAGGCTCAGGCTCCATCTTTCGACAGGCTTAGGCACCGTTCTTGAACAGACTCGCACCGTTCATTGACAGGCTCAGGCACCATTCCTTGAGAGGCTTTGAGCCATTACGACTCCAACAAATAAAAATCAGCCAAAGCAATAGCAGTCACCGCCTCTAACACCACCGGAACACGAAGGGCAACACAAACATCATGTCGGCCACCAATTCGGAGTTCTTCTACTTTCCCACTTTTCAGGTTAAAAGTGTCCTGTGATTTTGCAATACTCGAGGTTGGTTTAACAGCCACCCTGAATACAAGATCGTTCCCGTTAGTAATACCTCCGTTTACTCCTGCGGCATAGTTGGTCTCCGTCTTTCCTCTCTCATCAATAAACACATCGTTGTGCTCGCTCCCATACATTTCGGCAGCTTTAAAGCCCGAACCGAACTCTACACCTTTGGTTGCAGGAATAGCAAAAACCAAATGACTAATTACCGATTCAATTGAATCGAAAAAAGGCTCGCCCAGACCAACAGAAAGATTAGTGGCAACACACTCCACTACTCCACCAACCGATTCGCCTTTAGCAATTGCATCGTCAATAGCAGCATCAATGTTTTCATTGCCATTAACTTTTGTCAATTTTGCCTGAATATCAATTGGTTGAACAACTTTTTTAGCAATTACACCAGCGCTTACCAAGGCCAGGGTTAAACGTGCCGAAAAGTGACCCCCACCGCGGTAGTCGTTAAAACCTTTGTATTTTTTGTACCCAGTAAAATCAGCATGTCCAGGTCGTGGATGCTCCTTTAGTTTTGAATAGTCCTTTGAGCGGGTATTTTCGTTTTTAAACAAGACGGTAATAGGCGCCCCAGTTGAAAAGCCATTAAAAACCCCGCTAATAATGGTTGGTAAATCTGCTTCAACCCTTGGCGTTGTTCCCTTTGCACCTGCTTTGCGCCTGTCTAAATCAGGCAAAAAATCCTCTTCGGACAAAGGAATACCTGGAGGGCAGCCATCAACTGTAACACCAACCGATTTTCCATGCGATTCGCCAAATATGCTTAATTTAAATTTTCTTCCAAAACTGTTCATTATGTGTACTTCAACAATTTACTTTACAAATTCTGTTTTGTTACCAAAGGACTTTTCTATTTTTTAAATGAACTTGGTGTATCTGTAAATTAGTGTATTATTACCAATCTAATCCATCAAATCAACAGACAGGTAACTTCAAATATACCAATACACTAATTTCTAATTTCCTCCAGTTTTTCAAAAAAGTCGGGCCAGGATTTTGCCACGGCCTCACTTTGCTCAATAACTACCTCACCATCAGTTGTTAAGGCTACTACTGCTAAAGCCATTGCAATTCTATGGTCGTTGTGCGAATGCACTTTTTCACCTGTTAATTTAGTTCCTTCTATTTCCATAAAGTCACCATTTAACTCAATGGTTGCCCCTAACTTTTCAAACTCACTTTTAAGTGTGTTTGCTCTGTCGCTTTCTTTATGTTTTAACCTGCTTACACCTTTTATTTTTGATATGCCATTACAATTAACAGCTAATGAAACCAAAGGTGGAAAAAGATCAGGAACATCTGTTGCATCAAACTCAAATGCATTGAGTGCTTCATTTTTTACCGATATTTCATTATCACCTTCTTCAACAAAAGCACCACAGGCCTTTAAAACATTAACAATTTGTTTATCACCCTGGGTTGAATTATTATCAATCCCTTTCAGGCAAATTTCCCCGGCAATAGCAGCTGCTACTAAAACAAATGCAGCACCACTCCAGTCACCCTCGGCATAGGTATTAATACCTTTGTATACCTGGCCCGAAGCAATAGAAAATTCGCTATAATCCAGGTTCTCAACCTCCACCCCATGCCTTTTTAAAACACTGATTGTCAAATCAATATAAGGTTTACTTTTCAAGTTGCTGACTTTTATCTTAATATTTTCATCAAGTAAAGGTGCTGCCATTAAAAAGCCTGTCAGTAGCTGCGAGCCAACAGAGCCATCAACAAAAATTTCATTTTCTCTAATTGGCCCATGCAATTTTAAAGGCAAACTACCATTGGTATCAGCTATTTGCACACCTGTTTTTCTCAAAGTATCAACTACAAAATCAACCGGGCGTTTAAGTAAACTTCCTCTGCCAGCTATTTCAAATGGATAGCCGGTAGCCGCCAATATTGGTGTAAGCATTCTTAGCCCTAAGCCAGATTCTCCAATATACAATTCCTTGAGAGGATTATTTATACCTCCTTCAATTTCAATCGAATTTCCTACCTGCACAACATTAACGCCTAAACTTTTTGCAACTCCCAATACAGCTTCGGCATCATCACTCATTGATTCATAACGAATAACAGATTTGCCTTTTGCCAGCATTGCAGCTGCGATATGTCGTTGCAGCGCACTTTTTGAAGTTGGGGCAACAATGCTTCCTTTAATATTTGATTTGGAGATGGTTTTGTTCATCTGGTGTGCTATTATTTTTCTGAAACAAGGTAGCACAGCTTTTAAAGCTGTGTTACTTTGAACCTTCGTTCATTATCTTCGTCTGATAGGCAATTGATTCCTGGTGAATAGCTTTAAACAACCTGTTAATAAATTTTTCACTAAAACCACGGCTAGATCCTTCCTCCAGGTTCTTCTCAATAATCTCCTCCCAACGAACTGATTGTAAGATAGTTAAATTATTGCGTTTTTTGTATTCTCCAATTTTTTTAACAATTTCCATCCGTTCTTCAAGTACATTCATTATCACCTTATCAAAACCATCAATCTGTGCCCTGTACTCACGCAGTTCTTGTTTACTATCTTCAGCTTGACCATTTGAGGTACGATAAACAATTGAAGCCAGCAATTTTTCGAGTCCATCAGGTGTTACCTGTTGTGATGCATCACTCAATGCTTTTGAAGGATCGCAATGCGATTCAATAATAAAACCTTCAAAGTTCATATCCATTGCTTTTTGTGCAATTTCGGGTAACAATTCTCTTTTTCCGGCAATATGGCTAGGATCGTTAAAAATAGGAACCGTTGGTAAAGCTGTTTTTAGGTCAATTGGCAACTGCCAGGTAGGCAGGTTTCGGTATTCGGTAGTACCAAAAGTAGAGAAACCTCTATGAATTGCACCTATACGCTCAATACCAACCTTATGGATACGCTCAATAGCCCCTTTCCAAAGTTCTAAATCAGGATTAACAGGGTTTTTAACCAATACAGGGATATCAACACCTTTTAGCGCATCAGCAATTTCCTGCACCACAAATGGATTAGCCGAAGAACGAGCACCTATCCAAACAATATCAATACCATGCTTAAGTGCCTCATAAACATGCTTTTCCGAGGCAACTTCGGTAGCAACAAGCATACCGGTTTCGTCCTTTACCCTTTTCAACCAGGGAAGCCCTTTGGCACCAACACCTTCAAAAAAACCAGGCCTTGTTCTCGGTTTCCATATTCCTGCCCTAAAAATTGTAATTCCATTTTCTTTTAACTGCAAAGCAGTTTCCATTACCTGCTCCTCTGTCTCCGCACTACAAGGTCCTGCAATAACAACAGGTCTGTCATTTTTTGGCAACCCCCAATCCTTGAGCGGTTTTGTTTCGAATAAAGGTTTCATCTTTTTTTTATTGATCGTTTAATATTATACACTTTTATTAATAAAACAATAGTTTTTGATTCAACAAATACTATTAACTTTTGTCATCCTTAACATTCCATTTTGAAAGTTCTTGTGTTTCCTGAATTTTATCAAGAACTCCACTTATCTCATTAGCCTGCATCATCATTTCATTTATTTGCTTTGAATCACCAGCTAAAATCACATTCTTAAACCTCTGTAATACAGCAATATAAGAATTAAGCACATCTACTACATTACCTGCATTTTGCATAAAAATAGGCGTCCACATTGCAGGTGAACTCTTAGCCAGTCTTACCGTAGAATCAAATCCACCACTAGCCATATCTGTAATATTTTTTTCTACCTTTTCTTTGTCTAAAACAGTCAGTGATAAGGCAAACGAACTGATATGCGAAATATGTGATACATAGGCCGCATGCAAATCATGTGGTTTCGGCTCCATCTCAACCATGTTCATGCCCAAAAACCCGTACACTTCCTTAACAAGTTGATAAGCATCCTCATCTGAATTTTTAGCATCGCAAAAAATCACTGATTTATTACGGAACAAATTTCGCAAGGCAGCTTCAGGTCCGGAAAACTCTGTTCCTGCCATTGGGTGGGTGGCAACAAATCGACCTCTTTTAGGATAATTCTCAACACATTTAATAATATTCTCCTTTGTTGACCCAACATCAAAAATCACCTGATTATCAACTAGTTCCAGGATTTCTGGTAATAATCTGATACTAACATCAACAGGCGTTGCCAAAACTATCAAATCCGATTCTTTTATTGCCTCTTTAAGTGGCAAACCATCATCAATAATCCCCAGTTGCTTTGCTTTGTAAAGATTTTCCTGACTTTTATCCGCGCCAATTAATTTTTTAACTTTAGGAAAATTCTTCAAGTCTAATGCTATAGAGCCCCCAATCAGACCTATTCCAATTACTGCTACATTTAACATCTTATCTGTATCTAAAATTATCTGTGTATTATTTTTATTTAATTCGCTCACTTGCTTCTAATAAATCTTCTTCTTTACTGGCCAACGAAATCCTGATATACCTATCTCCATTGCTACCAAAAATTTTCCCTGGTGTAATAAATACGCCAAAATTACTCAAAATTTCATCAGCAATTTCATAAGAATCATTGTACTTATCTGGTATTTTTGACCAAACAAACATGCCAGACTGCTCTTTAGAAAATGTACAATTTAGTTTGTTCAAAATATCATAAGCAATCAGTCTTCTTTTTTGGTATTGAATGTTCAAATTATCATACCATTCAGAAGGACTATTAAGTGCCTCAACAGCAGCAAGTTGAAGTGGCAAAAACATACCAGAATCGACATTGCTTTTTACTGTTAAAACATATTTAACCAACTCGGGATTGCCAACAAGCACACCTACTCTCCAACCCGCCATGTTGTGCGATTTACTAAGAGAGTTTAATTCCAATGCTATTTTTTTAGCCCCTGGTACCTGAAAAATACTTACCTGATTTTTATTTAAAATAAAACTATACGGATTATCATTGCATATTAAAATGTTATGCTTTATCCCAAAATCTACCAATTTTTTAAGTTCATCAACTGTTGCCAGTTTACCAGTTGGCATATTTGGATAATTTACCCACATAATTTTCACCTTGCTCAAATCAAGCTTTTCAAGCTCATCAAAATCAGGCAGCCAATCATTTTCCTCAGTAAGGTTATATTCCACAACCTTTGCTTCAACAAGGTTTGCCACCGATCGATAAGCAGGATAAGAAGGATTTGGCACTAACACACCATCACCCGGATTTAAAAAGGCCATTGATATGTGCATAATGCCCTCTTTTGAACCTATAAGTGGTAAAACTTCAGATTCACTATCAAAATCAACCTTAAAAAAACTGGTGTACCAGTTGGCAAATGCTTCGCGCAACAATTTATTGCCATTGTAGCTTTGGTAACCATGGTTCCCTTTTTCCGAACTAGTTATTTTCAATTTATTAATAGCGTTTACAGAAGGGGGCATGTCGGGGTTACCAATACCCAGGTTTAAAACCTTAATCCCGGAAGCACGCATTTTTTCAATTTCCTTTAGTTTTTTGGAAAAGTAGTATTCTTTTACGGTTGAAAGTCTGTTTGCCGGCTGAATCATGTACACTTAAAATTAGAAGTTAAATATTTTACTTTTTTGGTTAACCAGCCAGGTTTTCTACTGTTAAGCCTGAAGTTATTTCGTTTGAAAGATGATATTTTGTAGCTTTAGTATATTCGCCCATTACCTGAAGTTCGGCTGTTAAAGGCCTAATTGCGACAAGCGATTGCTGGTATACTTCATAATCATCAAAAACAAAATCAACTAAAAAATGGTACTCCCACTCCTGCCCAATAATAGGGATAGACTGAATTTTGCTTAAATTGATGTTATAAAATGAAAATATAGACAAAACATTTGAAAGGCTACCAGTTTTGTGCTTTAACGAAAAACTTATTGATGCTTTATTCTTCTTCACACCATTTGAGCCACCTGGTTTCACATCCGTTTTTGGTTTTAAAACTAAAAACCTGGTAAAGTTACGTTTATTCGTTTCAATACCAGGTTCAATTACCGAAAGATTAAAAAGCCCTGCAGCCCTTTGACTAGCAACAGCTCCAATTCCCTTTAACTGTTCCTCTTGCACTCTTCTGGCACTATTAGCAGTATCGTCAGATTCAATTAACTTTATGTGAGGATGTTTTTTAAAGAAACTTCTGCATTGCATCAATGCCATAGGATGAGAATGCACTTCTTTAATATCTTCAATTGACTGACCTTCAAGAGCAAGCAAATTTTGTTCAATTCGTAAAAGAACTTCTCCTGCAATATTAATATTGCGCCCTTTTAATAAAGAATAGTTTGGCATAATACTTCCGGCCACTGTATTCTCAATAGCCATTAACGCATAATCAGCCTCATTGTTTTCAACGGCATCAACCAAATCGGTAAAAGTTAAACAAGGCACAGTTGTGATATTTTCGATTCCAAAGTGAAAAATTGCAGAGATTTCATGAAATGAACCACTCCCACCTTGTATTGCAATTCTTTTTTTTGATTGACTGTTCATAGTAGAATTATTAGTACTTGTAAACAAAAAACCCCAGGTTATTGCCCGGGGTTATAATCTTTTTTATAAATCTGTTTTTTCCCGGGCAGATATAACAAAGTATAAGAAGTAAAAAAAGAAACCTCTTACTTGCCAGAAAAAACAATATTTGTAATTTATATATGCCATTTTATAAAAAAAAAGAGCTCCATATGGAACTCCTGAGATAATTAAACGTAATGAGCTTAGCCTCTCAGGAGCGATCCTAAAAAGTAAAAATAAAAATAACGAAATTTAAAATTTTTGCTCATTCCTATTACATTTTCGTGGCCCAAAGATAAAAACTATTTTAAACTGACCAAGTTTTTATTACATTAATTTAAGATTAACATTTACAAATAAAATCGTAAATCACTGACAAACAACCACTTACAAAGCAAGAATAATTTTTCATTTAGCGAACAAAATATTTAATTATCTTTATATATTAATTGACGATAACCTATAATCTAAACGCTATGAATTTTAATTTTACAGAAGAGCAGCTGATGATCAAACAGGCTGCCAGAGATTTTGCACAAACAGAGTTACTTCCTGGAGTTATTGAACGCGATAATAAGGCAATTTTCCCTGAAGAACAGGTAAAAAAAATGGCTGAGCTTGGTTTTTTAGGAATGATGGTTGACCCTAACTACGACGGAACCGGCATGGATACCATATCCTATGTGTTGGCAATGGAAGAAATATCAAAAGTGGACAGTTCGGCATCCGTGATTATGTCGGTGAATAACTCACTGGTTTGTTGGGGATTAGAAAAGTATGGAACAGAAGAACAAAAAGACAAATACCTAAAACCATTAGCCAGGGGCGAAATAATTGGCGCTTTTGCATTGTCGGAACCAGAAGCAGGTTCAGATGCAACTCATCAAAGAACAACTGCTATTGATAAAGGTGATTATTACCTACTTAATGGCACAAAAAACTGGATTACCAATGGAAAAAACGCCTCGGTTTATTTGGTTATGGCACAATCAGATGTGGAAAAAAGGCACAAAGGCATTAATGCTTTTATAGTTGAAAAAGGAATGAAAGGCTTTGAAACAGGCCCCAAGGAAAATAAAATGGGGATGAGAGGATCTGATACATGCTCTTTGATGTTTACTGACGTAAAAGTTCCAAAAGAGAACAGAATTGGTGATGAAGGTTTTGGATTTAAGTTTGCCATGGAAACACTAAATGGTGGAAGAATTGGTATTGCCTCGCAAGCATTGGGGATAGCCCAGGGAGCACTGGAGCTATCGGTCCAATATGCAAAAGAACGAAAAGCTTTCGGAAAACCAATCATTGAACATCAAGGAGTTGGTTTTAAGCTTGCAGAAATGGAAGCCACAATTGAAGGTGCCCGCCTGCTGGTATTAAAAGCCGCATGGCTAAAAGACCAAAAGCAAAACTTTGCCCATGCCAGTGCCATTGCAAAACTAACAGCTGCTGAGGTGGCCATGAAGGTAACTACTGAAGCAGTGCAAGTACATGGTGGCTACGGGTATGTAAAAGAGTACCATGTAGAAAGGTTAATGCGTGATGCAAAACTAACCCAGATATATGAAGGCACCTCGGAGATTCAAAAGCTAATCATTGTCAGGAACCTGTTCAATTTATAATATGGTAAAGAGCTTGTCTAAAAAGTAAAGGTACCCAAAAAACATCATTGCGACGAGGAATAAAGACATAACCCCTTAACATAAAGCGAATTACGCCATAAAGACTCCTTCGCTTAGCTTGTAATGACGGCTTTTAGACAGCCTCTTTTTTACATTTTGCTTTGAGTTACACTGGTTAATCTAGCCAATCAAAAAACTTCTCGGCATTTATTTGTACATCATCCTCTCCAACCTGATCATAGGGGTTTTCGAGGTGATCCTGGATGTTATCTAAACTCACAAGCACCAAGCTTAGCAAAGCTGGCATCAACATTTTTAGACCAATGTGCTGCCCACTTGTAATATACTCAAAATAAGGACCATACATTATAGGAACGAGAAAAATAAAAAACTTACTGTAGGCTCTTAAAGTTACCGGAGTTCTGTACTGATAAATATGCTTGAGACTTTCAAAAGCATCTATCATTTTACTTAGGTATTGGTTGCTCCTAGAGGCCTCGCCACTTGGTAAATCACGACTGCGGAAACTTTTGATAAATAAGGAAAGTTCTGAAAGTTTTGAATAAACAATGTTTTCTTTTTCCTGATGCTCTTTTGTTTCTGAATGCAAAAAATTGCGAACAGATTTCATAATTTCCTTGAGCAGCTCCTTAATTTCTGCCTGATATTTGGCATCGGTATTTGGCACCCAGTCCCTTGAAGCAAAATAAAGCGCCCGACCATGCGCTTTTAGCGAAGAATAATGTTTTAATGCAGTTTCTCTACGATTGTATGCCCCTCCTATTGAAAAAACGATTGGAAAAACCACTGCAATACCAACAATTGTCATTGGAAAGTCTGCGCTTACCCCATAAACACCACAAAGATAAGTAGATAGACATGCAAGAAAAACAACAATCAACGATTTGTAATTGATGATTAACCACAAACTCTTAAAAATCCTCATAGTTAAAGTTTTCGTTTATTCTGCTTTCGTGAACACCTTGAGAACCCGCACCTGGTTGCCTTCGCCGAGGTATTCCATTTCATCAAACAAAAAGTTGGTTATAAAAATACCTCTTCCGTTTAATTCCATTAATTGTGCACCTTTCGTAGGGTCTGGAATCGATTTCCAGTCGAAACCTTTGCCTTGATCGGTAATTAACCACTCCGCAAAATTATCTTTTTGCTTAAAATCCACAATTATCTTTCTTGCAGCTAGTTCTGGCCTACTCATCCTTTCGTTGTACAAATCAAGAATTGTGTTACTGTCCGAAGCATCAACTTTTTCGTCATAACTAATCTCAAGGTTTCCATGCTCAACAGAATTGGTGATTAATTCATCAAGTCCTAACTCTATATTGGTTTTTTCAGAATCATCAATTTTAAAACTAATTTCTGAAATTAACTGGCTTACTATTGACGGAATATGGTCAAAATGAGTCTCAAATTCAATTCTTAGTTCCTTTTCAATTACCTTACCCTCTGCCTTTTTTGCTAATTTTCTGCTATCAACAATAATTTTGTATTTTTTAATCAGCCCTAAAAGGCTTTTTTTGTCGATAGGTTTTTTTAAATAGTTGTTGGCACCGTGCCTAAGTGCTTCAATGGCGTAATCTTCGCTTCCAAAAGCCGTGGTAATAATAAAAATAGTGTCCGATTTTTCAGTTCTTAATCGGCTCAACATTTCAAGGCCATCCATTTTTGGCATTTGAATATCAGAAATAACTAAATCAGGATTGTATTTATGATAAACTTCTATTCCCTCTTCTCCATCACAGGCTTTTTCAACATCATAACCTTCAAGCTTTATCAGGTTATACAAAAATTCCCGCGAACCAAAATCATCTTCAACAATTAATATTTTCATAGCCAAATGATTTTATAAGGATGTAAATTGAAATGACATTGGCAATCTCACATCCATCCTCTAATCTTATATGCTTAAATAAACAAGATTGAAAGCCGATTTAGAGGATTGACAAAGGTTGAAAGCTATATTTTTGACAAAGAAAGGTCATAACATAGCCTCAGGAGCAATTGCAAACAATAATCATAACCTGCTCTCTAATTTTATATTAAACTTGAGCTAAAAATATAAAAAAACATTCAATGAAAATAATAAAAGTCAATTATTCCTTTAAATTATCTGCCCGATACTACTATAAAACTGTTAAATTTGTTTCGTAAGTTGCAATGTTACCAGAGTAATCAGTTACCCATAGAACTACTTCGTGCTTTCCTTTAGCGATTTTTTCTTTTGTTAAGTTGCAGCTAATCAGATTATTTTTTTGATCATATTCAAACAAAACCCACTTATCATCAATATAACCAATGTATTCTTTTATTCCTGAAAGGTTATCAGTAATTTTAAATTTCAATTTTCCAGACCTCACTCTTTTATATTTATCAACTGATAAAGAACGGATTACAGGCTTTGTATTATCAATAGTTACAAAATAAGTCCCAAAATTTTTGACTTTTGCCTCAATAAATTCACCATTCCACTCTCCCCCGGCAGCATAAATATTTCCACGTTTGGATATACCAGCTATTATAGCTTTGTTTCTAACATCCGCTGGAATGCTATCTGGTTTGATACAAATAGTAACTTTGTTATGAATTGGAACATACCTGTTGTGTATATGATGAAGTTTTGAATATCCTCCTCTTTTATTTGTAGTAGTAAAATAAGTTAAATCAATATTGTGGTACAAGCAATTACGATGAAAAAATATCTTAAATGAGTCAGTTTCAAAGGTATCTTGTTTAAAGCAATCAATTTTTTTAACAACAGCAGAACCTGGTTTTGTTGGCTTTAACTTTTTTGTTGAATCCGACAATACCTTAAAGTTAATAGTTACAGCATTTCCTTTTATATCTTTGCCAACAATTTTCACTTTGTGTAATTTACCATCAGAAAAATCAAAAAGTCCATTCGATTTTGTTTGATAAACACCCAACTTATTATTAGGCTCAATGAAACATTTACTTATCTTTCTTCTGGTTATCTCACGTTCTTTGTAATCAGCAAAACTATTTAAATACCTTGTCTCATAAAATGAGATTTTGTCCATTTTGCTTGAAAAATAAAGACTGTCATCAATAAAAAGTTCCAACTGATATGCTCCAAACCTGTTGCCATTTCCAGTAATATAATCATGAATTTCCAGACCAAACCCAGTTTTACCAAAGGTGCGGATAGTGCGGCCATTTATCTTTGATAATGACTCTTTTGCAACATACCTATACAACTCATTATCAAAACGATACATATAAACCTTATTTACTCTGGGTGCCACATTATCTCTGATATTGTACGCAAACAAAGGGTTTACAGGTATTTCACTATCCTCCTCCCTAATTTCAAAATGTAGGTGTGCGCCATAGGAGTTTCCCGAATTACCAGATTTACCAATATAATCACCCTTTTTTAATGGAAAAAGATGTGGCAAAGGATAAACATCTTGCTCAAATTGCTGTTTATTGTGCTGTAATTTATAAATATACTCGGTAATATCATCCCTAAATTTGCTCATGTGTGCAAAAACAGTAACGTAGCCGTTTGGATGAGTTATGTAAAGTGAATTTCCCAAACCTCTAGGAGAAACCAGAATGCGCGAAATATAGCCATCAGCAACCGAATAATAATTAATACCCGATTTAACTTTGGTCCACACATCTAACCCAGCATGAAAATGATTTGGACGAATTTCACCAAAATTGCTGGAAATTTTAAAATCTATCTTTGTAGGTAAACCAAAATAACCTTTTTGAAATTGAATTTGAGATAATGAATTAATAGTAAAAAGTAAAAAAGAAAAAATGGTAATCAGTCTCATAAAACTTATTGATATTTTAGTAAAAAGTAATGTGCAATTATAAAAAAGTAAATTATTTGTGGATAATAATAAAACACCTGCAAAATCAAATTTTCTTGAAAAATAAAGGCTTTGAGATGATATTTTTAGCCCCTTTATGATAAAAAAGCACAAATATACTTGAAAGTTTTAGCAGGTATGGCAAATAATTCAAAAATATTTACGATATTTCGGCATTAAATCATCTTTAGGTTGATTTCGAAGAACAAATAATTTGATAAGTGGAGTTAAAAGACGGCTCTACTGGCAATAATAAATTTGCTAATCACTGAAACTAGTATTAACTTTGTAATTGTGAATAATTTAAAATGACGCCTGAACTTGAAAAAGTAATTGATTATTTAAAGCAGAATATTGAAACGGTTAAAAAGCTGCATCAAGAAGCTTTAAATGAAAATAAAAAGTTAAAAGAAGAAATAGATAGTTTAGCGGCCGAGGTTGAAAACAAGGACAAACAAAACGAACAATTAGAAAAAAAATATGAATCATTGAAGCTTGCTAAAGTAATTGCAGCATCAAGTACTGATGCGCATGATGCAAAGATTAAGCTCAATAGAATAGTGCGGGAAATTGACAAATGCATATCATTATTAAACAAGTAATCTAAATATATAGTATAAAGTAAAAAATGGAAGACAAGCTGTCAATAAGAATTAGTATAGCTGAAAAATATTATCCTCTGAAAGTTAAAAGAGAAGAAGAAGAAAGGATAAGAAAAGCAGCAAAACTGATTAATGATCAGCTATTACGTTATAAACAAACCTATTCAGGCAAGGAGGTATCGGATTTTATGGCAATGGTTTCGTTGGATTTTGCAACAAAGTTTTTAGAGTTAGAAGAAAAAATGGACGAAACTCCTATTATTGAGAAAGTTACAAGTCTGAATGAAGAGATTACAGAATACTTGGATAATGTAAGTATAGAAAGTTCTTAAAAATAGTAGTATAAAACAGAACATTTAGGGTCAAAAAAATATGCCCGCATTGTTTCTTTAAGCATTTGAAAGCTCAACACTTTAACAATTTGGAGTAAAGCTCAAGTTACGTAGAACAGGCCTTAATACCTTCGGGTATTCTTTTTCGAAAGACGTTGGACGTTTGAAATAGCGAGGCAGCTCCACCCATGTCTATTGGGGTTTTCTAAATCATAGAGGAATAAATGCGGGTTTTTTTTAATATATAATCAAATAACAATGGACAATATCTATATTATAATTGTAGGAATTGCAGCTTTTATCGCTGGGGCAGGAATTGCCTTTTTCCTAAAAATAAAGGGCCTTAAAGGTAAGGCTGAAAAGGTTTTAAAAGAGGCCGAATCGGAGGCACAGGTAATAAAAAAAGAAAAAATATTACAGGCTAAAGAAAAGTTTTTGCAACTAAAAGCGGAACATGAAAAGTACATATCCGAAAAAAATTCGAAAATTACATCAATTGAAAACAAGCAAAAACAAAGAGATGCCTCATTAAACCAACGAAGGGATGAAATTCAAAAAAAGCAAAAGGAGCTTGAAATAAAAAGAAAAGAAGTTGAAACCATTAAAGAAAATCTAACCCATCAACTTGAATTAGTTGAAAAAAAGAGTGGAGAACTGGAGAAAATTACACGCCAACAAGTAGAAAAGTTAGAAACTATTGCGGGAATATCGGCTACTGAGGCTAAAGAGCAGATGATGGAATCGTTGAAAGAAGAGGCTAAGACAGAAGCCATGTCGACCATCAATGATATTATGGAAGAAGCTAAAATGACTGCTACAAAAGAAGCTAAAAGAATTGTCATTCAAACAATTCAGAGAGTTGGTACTGAAACTGCTGTTGAAAATGCTGTGACTGTTTTCCATATTGAAAGTGACGAAATAAAAGGACGTATTATTGGCCGCGAAGGAAGAAATATCAGAGCGCTTGAAGCTGCTACTGGGGTTGAAATTATTGTAGATGATACACCTGAAGCAATTGTACTTTCAGCCTTTGATCCGGTAAGAAGAGAAGTAGCTAGACTTTCTCTGCATCAGCTGGTTACAGATGGCAGAATTCACCCTGCCAGAATTGAAGAAATTGTTAATAAAACCAGAAAACAAGTTGAAGAAGAAATTATTGAAGTTGGAAAGCGTACATGTATTGATTTAGGAATTCATGGCCTTCACCCTGAACTTATAAAAATGGTTGGCCGAATGAAATATCGTTCATCATATGGTCAAAACCTACTGCAACACTCCAGAGAAACTGCAAATTTATGCGCAATTATGGCAGTAGAATTGGGTCTTAACCCTAAAATAGCTAAAAGAGCTGGATTGTTGCATGATATTGGTAAAGTACCTGAGGAGGAAACAGATCTTTCGCATGCAATTTATGGAATGAAGCTGGCAGAGCGATATAAAGAAAAACCAGATGTTTGCAACGGCATAGGCTCACACCATGATGAAATTGAAATGACCAGTATGATTTCACCAATTGTGCAGGTTTGTGATGCCATTTCGGGTGCACGACCAGGTGCTCGAAGAGAAATTGCTGAATCATACATTAAAAGGCTTAAAGATCTTGAAGAGGTTGCCCTCTCCCACCCCGGTGTATTAAAAACTTATGCAGTACAAGCGGGTAGAGAATTGCGTGTAATTGTAGGTAGCGAAAATGTTTCTGATAAAGAAACAGAAAGCTTATCTTATAATATAGCCAAAAAAATCCAGGATGAAATGACCTATCCTGGGCAAATAAAAATTACAGTAATACGTGAAACAAGGGCAGTTAGCTACGCTAAATAACTTTTACTAAAAGAACATCATAAGGGAACCGGCATTTTGCCGGTTTTTTTTGTTTTACACCCCTTTAAAGGCACCATATAACGATTCTATCAAAAAGAAAACAGACTTCGTGTATAATTCGCTGCCAAAAAATGACAACTAACATTATTTAATTATTTTTGCCTTACTAAACTAAAACCCTACTGATAGATAATATAAAAAAGAAAACTTAAAACAAACAGGGTTATTAAGGGGAATTTCATCCTTTAGCCAAATAAGTAATAGCTAAAATTATTAACATAAAAACGTTTATAAAGATATGTTTGACCAAATTGTTGCAAAAGAAAATAAAATCGGAGTTATTGGACTAGGTTATGTTGGATTACCAATTGCCTTGGAATTTGCGAAAAAAGTATCAGTCATTGGTTTTGACATCAAAGAAGACCGCATTGAATTAATGAAAAAAGGAATTGATCCAAGCAAAGAGTTGAAACCGGAAGAGTTTGAAAACACTGATATACAGTTTACAGCAAATATTGAGGATTTAAAAAAAGCCAAATTCTACATTGTTGCTGTTCCTACTCCGATTGATGATCATCAGCAGCCAGATTTAACTCCCTTATTAAAAGCCTGTGAAACAGTCGGTAAGGTTTTAAAAAAAGGCGATTATGTGGTATTTGAATCAACCGTTTACCCAGGATGTACTGAGGATGATTGTGTTCCAATATTGGAAAAATCAGGATTAAAATACATCGAAGATTTTAAAGTTGGCTTTTCTCCGGAAAGGATAAACCCAGGCGATAAAAAACACACCTTAACAACGATTGTAAAAGTGTCTTCGGGCTGCGACGAAGAATCGGCTGAAGAAATTGCTAAAACCTATGAGTTGGTTATAAAAGCAGGAGTACACAGGGCCAGTTCCATTAAAGTAGCTGAGGCTGCCAAAATTATTGAAAACACCCAGCGCGATGTGAATATTGCTTTAATGAACGAGCTTTCGATAATATTTAATAAACTGAATATTAACACATTTGAAGTGCTGGAAGCAGCCGGAACAAAATGGAATTTCCTGAACTTTTTCCCTGGTCTGGTTGGTGGGCATTGCATTGGTGTTGATCCTTATTATTTAACCTACAAAGCAAAACAGCTTGGTTACCATGCCCAAATAATTAATTCTGGAAGAGCAGTTAATGATTCAATGGGTGCATATGTAGCCAAACAGGTTGTTAAAACAATTATTAATAAAAATAAGGACATCCGAACGGCCCGAATACTTGTAATGGGAATGACTTTTAAAGAAAATGTAAGTGACATTCGAAACTCAAAAGTGGTAGATTTAATCGGAGAATTAGAAAGTTATAATGTTAAAGTTGATGTTGTTGATGCCTTTGCTGATGCTGAAGAAGTAAAAAAAGAGTATGGTGTTAACCTAAGTGACGCCCCTGAAGGCAAGTACGATGCAATAATTGTGGCTGTAAACCATCATCAGTACCTTAATAAAACAGAAAAAGATTTTATTGAATTAAGTAGCGAAAAAGGTATTTTAGTTGACTTGAAAGGTATTTTTCGAGGAAGAATTTCAGCGTTGGATTACTGGAGCCTTTAAAAAATTAAAAATTGGGTAGAGAATTATAAATTACACTATTAAAAACTTCTGAATCATAAAAGTTCAGAAGTTTTTATTTTTTAAGAACAATAATTTTCATATACTGATGAAATTCCATCATCAAATCCAATTCTAGCTTTCCAGCCTGCTTTGTTTAATTTATCAACATTCAACAGCTTTTGATAGGTGCCATCGGGTTTAGAATCATCCCAAATTATTTCTCCTTTATATCCCACTATGCTTTTCACCTTATTGGCTAAATCAAAAATGGAAATATCCTCCCCTACACCAATGTTAATATGCGTATTTCGAACCTCGTTAAGTCCATTAGCAAATTGCTCAAAATCAACATTTTCCATTAAATAAACACAAGCATTAGCCAAATCAAAAGAGTGCAAAAATTCACGACGCGGCTTTCCTGTTCCCCAAAGCTGAATGGATTGACCAGTTATATTGTATTTATGAAGAATTTGTATAATCTCCTCATTACCAGCGCTCCCAGTAACACCTTCTATGGGGTTTTTATCCAAATCTTTTTTAATCGCCTCAAAATCACCATTCATTAAACATTTCCCTAAATGCATTTTTCTTATCAATGCTGGCAAAACATGCGATTTTTCCAAGTCGAAATTGTCATTGGGCCCATATAAATTAGTTGGCATCACAGCAATAAAATTAGTGCCATATTGCAGGTTGTAACTTTCAATCATTTTTATACCTGCAATTTTAGCAATAGCATAAGGTTCATTGGTGTATTCCAAAATATCTGTTAGCAAATAGTCTTCAACCATAGGCTGCGGGCAATTTTTAGGGTAAATACAAGAACTTCCTAAAAAAAGTAATTTTTTAACACCATGCACATAACTTTGATGAACAATGTTGTTTTGTATTTGCAGGTTTTCGTAGATAAACTGAGCCCTGTAGGTATTATTGGCAACTATCCCTCCCACCTTTGCAGCTGCCAGAAAAACAAATTCAGGTTTTTCTTTGGCAAAAAAGTCAGCCGTTTGCTGCTGATTGGTTAAATCATACTCAGGATATTTAGTAAAAACAAAATTAGAGTAGCCTTTGGATTTTAATTCCTTTAAAATGGAACTACCAACTAGTCCTGTATGTCCTGCAATATATATTTTTGAGTTTTTATTCATTTTTCCACGAATTTTCACAAATTTATTTTAAGTTTTTCATCTAATTTTAATTAGCCCCTTTTAGAAATTTAAAATACAATAATGAGTTCACCTCTAAATAAAACACACTGATTATTAGCCACTTACACATCTCGCATCAAGATTAATGTACAGAGAAGATAGCATAAATTATCACTTGAAATATTTATTTCTTTATCAATCGACTTTACTACGCTCAACCTCCGATTATATTTTTGAAGTAAGCCCCCACGCTAAATTAATGGACTATTCATGTTGATTTAAAATTTGGTAACCGCCTTCTTTCAAAAATCGTTCTTTTTTCATTAACTCTACATCCGCTTCAACCATTTCCTTTACCAAGTCATCAATCGAATATTCAGGCTCCCAATTTAATTTTGTTTTTGCTTTTGTTGGGTCACCAATCAGTAAATCCACTTCGGTAGGACGGTAATACCTTGGATCAACCTTGACCACAACATCTCCTGGTTTCAAGTACGTTTTAACACTCTCGCTTTCAATTTTCTTAACTATCCCTGTTTCATTTTGTCCATCACCTTCAAATTCAACCACAATCCCCACTTCTGCAAAAGCTTTTCTAACAAATTCCCTAACCTCTGTAGTAACACCTGTAGCAATTACAAAATCTTCCGCCTTTTGCTGCTGAAGCATTAAATACATTGCTTTCACATAATCTTTGGCATGTCCCCAATCGCGTTTTGCAGAAAGGTTGCCCAAATAAAGTTCCTTTTGCAGCCCAAGTTTTATTTTAGCCACAGCCCGAGTAATTTTTCTTGTCACAAAAGTTTCTCCACGAATTGGTGATTCATGATTAAACAGTATTCCATTGCAAGCATATATGCCATAAGCCTCACGATAATTTACTGTAATCCAATAACCATACAATTTTGCAACTGCATAAGGACTGCGTGGGTAAAAAGGAGTTTTTTCGCTTTGCGGAACTTCCTGCACCAAACCATACAATTCGCTTGTTGAAGCCTGGTAAAAGCTGGTTTTTTCTGTCAAGCCCAACAACCTGATGGCCTCCAGAATACGCAGTGTGCCAATTCCATCAGCGTTTGCAGTGTATTCAGGCGTATCAAAGCTCACGTGCACATGACTCATAGCAGCCAGGTTGTAAATTTCATCGGGTTGTACCTCCTGAATTATTCTTATAAGGTTGGTGGAATCAGTTAAATCGCCAAAATGCAGCACAAAATTTCGGTTTTCGATATGAGGATCGAGGTATAGGTGATCAATTCTTTCTGTATTAAATAAGGAGCTTCGCCTTTTTAATCCATGAACAATATATCCCTTTTTAATAAGGAACTCTGCCAGATAAGCTCCATCCTGTCCGGTAATTCCGGTAATTAATGCTTTTTTTGCCATAAGTTTTAATTGTTTACACAACAAAAGTAATTATTTGCAGTTTATTTTAGGACATTAAAAAAAATACTACTTTTGTCAACGTTAAAAATTTAATCTAATCTATTGTGCAAATGGAACAAAGAAATGATGAAATTGATTTGCTAGAGCTATCAAGAAATATGATGGTAGGGTTTTACCATTATACTATTCGCAGGTTTAAATTACTGACTATTTTTGTGGTAATTGGTGCTATACTTGGAATTGCCCTGTACTTGAAAAACAAAAACACCTATGAGAACACAATTGTTGCTACTACTTACACAATTAATCCAACCTACCTTATTGAAATCATCAATTCTCTGAATGACATAAACAAAAATAAGGAGGTCGTTTCTAAGGTACTGAATTTAAAATTGGAGGAAGCAGAGCATTTGATTGAAATAAAAGCAGATACAATAGATACTAAAAGAAACATTCTTATTACTTTTAAGTTTAAAGAATCTTTAAATCTGCTTAACTTTTCAAAAAATTTATCCAGGTATGTGGATTCCAACCCGTATGTAAAGCAGGAGCTCTTGCTTATTAAAGAGCAAAGTGAAGAAAGGATTAAGAACTACGATTACGAAATCGATAAATTAGACAGTCTGCAAAAAAGAATTCTGGCCACAAACCTTTCCAATTCTAAAACACCTAATGGAAACCTATTGGTACTTAATGACAAAGTGAATAACTTTTTCCATACCGATATTATTGAGCTTGAAGATAAAAAACAAGCAGAAATAAGAAAATTAAAGCGGCTTAGTGGCCTGACAATTATTGATGAAAAAAGAGGGACAAAAATACAAGAAAGTTCATTGATAGGAACGGTTTTAAAAATGATGATCATTCTATTTGGAGTTGGTTTTTTTGTGAGTATTGTATTGGAGTTTAAGAGGCAGGTGAAAAATATAGAGAATCACAAATTAATTAATAATATCTAACGAAAACTTAGGGTATCTATATTTTAACTTCAATAAATAAAATGAAAATAAAAAAGGTCTGTTGTATTGGAGCAGGATATGTTGGCGGCCCGACGATGGCAGTAATTGCTCAAAAATGTCCTGAAATAAAAGTTACCGTTGTTGATATTAATGAACATAGAATTAAGGATTGGAATGATGAAGATCTTAATAAACTGCCTATTTATGAACCGGGTTTAAGTGAAGTAGTTGCCGAAGCTCGTGGCAGGAACTTGTTTTTCTCAACTGATGTTAATAAGGCCATTGCTGAATCTGAGATGATATTTATCTCGGTAAATACACCCACCAAAACATATGGCAAAGGGAAGGGCATGGCTGCTGATTTAAAATACATTGAGCTTTGCGCCCGTCAAATTGCTGAGGTTTCAACTACTGATAAAATTGTAGTTGAAAAATCGACACTTCCGGTTCGAACTGCTGAAACATTAAGAACAATTTTAGATAATACCGGAAATAATGTAAAATTCCAAATATTATCCAACCCCGAATTTTTAGCTGAAGGAACTGCCATTGATGATTTACAGAATGCTGACAGGGTGTTAATAGGCGGTGAACAGTCACCCGAAGGACAAAAAGCCATGAATGCGCTGACTGAAATTTATGCGCACTGGTTGCCTAAAGAAAAGATTCTTCAAACAAATGTATGGTCTTCAGAGCTTTCTAAGTTAACGGCCAATGCTTTTTTAGCACAACGAGTATCTTCTATCAATTCGCTGTCTGCCTTATGCGAAAAAACAGAAGCTAATGTTGAAGAGGTAGCTAGAGCCATTGGTTCAGATAGCCGAATTGGCTCTAAATTTTTAAAATCATCCGTAGGTTTTGGTGGTTCCTGTTTCCAAAAAGATATTCTAAACCTTGTGTATATATGTAGAAGTCTTGGTTTACAGGAAGTAGCTGATTATTGGGAACAGGTTATCATCATGAATGATTACCAGAAAAAGCGCTTTGCGGATAAAATAATCTCCACTTTATTCAACACCGTTTCAGGCAAAAAAATCGCCTTTTTAGGCTGGGCCTTTAAAAAAGACACCAATGACACAAGGGAAACAGCTGCTATGTATGTAGCAGATCATTTGATTGATGATTTAGCAGAAGTTTATGTGTATGATCCGAAAGTAAAACACGAACATATGTTCGCAGATTTAAATTACCTAAATACAAGAACAAAAGAAGAAAATCAAAAGCAACTGCACCCACTGAACAACCCATACGAAGCTTGTAAAAATGCACATGCTATAGCTATTCTTACCGAATGGGATGAGTTTAAAGATTATGATTGGCAAAGAATTTATGACAATATGATGAAACCGGCGTTTGTATTTGATGGGAGGAATATTTTGGATAAAGAGAAGTTGACAGGGATTGGATTTGAGTATTGGGGGATTGGGAAGTAAACAAAGCCTAAAAGCTAGAAAAAGTATTATCAAAAAAATAATTTTTAGATATGAAAGGAATCATATTAGCAGGAGGTAGTGGCACGAGGCTTTACCCAATCACAAAAGGCGTTTCAAAACAATTATTGCCTGTATACGATAAACCTATGATTTACTACCCGCTTTCAGTATTAATGTTAGCTAATATAACCGAGATTCTTATTATTTCTACACCTGAAGACTTACCAGGTTTTAAACGATTATTGGGCACAGGAAAGGATTGGGGGCTTTCTTTTGAATACGCAGAACAGCCTTCGCCAGATGGCTTAGCACAGGCTTTTATTATTGGAGAAGAATTTATTGGAGCTGATGATGTTTGTCTGGTTTTAGGAGATAATATTTTCTACGGCCATGGTTTACCCGAAATATTAAGAGCCGCAAGAAAAAATGTTGAAATGGAAAATAAGGCCACGGTTTTTGGTTATTATGTAAACGATCCCGAACGATATGGTGTGGCAGAATTTGACAACACTGGTAAAGTGACATCAATTGAAGAAAAACCAGCTCATCCTAAATCGAATTATGCGGTTGTAGGATTGTATTTTTACCCCAATAATGTTACTGAAATAGCCAAAAATATAAAGCCTTCGGATAGAGGTGAATTAGAAATAACAACTGTTAACCAGAAATACCTAAAACAAAGTACGCTAAAAGTTGAATTAATGGGTCGTGGATTTGCCTGGCTGGATACCGGAACCCATGAAAGCCTGATTGAAGCTGGCAGCTTTGTTGAAACGCTACAAAAGAGAACAGGCTTAATGGTATCCTGCCCTGAAGAAATTGCCTACAAAAGACAATTTATTAATAAGGAACAGCTAATACAACTGGCAAAACCTTTAAGTAAAAATTCATATGGACAATATCTGCAAAAACTAGCAATGTAAATGAACATTATTAAGACAAAAATAAAAGACCTGATAATTATTGAACCAAAAGTTTTTAAAGATGAAAGAGGTTACTTCTTTGAATCCTATAATGAAAAAAAGTTTATTGAAGCAATCTGTCAAACTAAATTTGTTCAGGATAATGAATCAAAGTCATCTAAGGGTGTATTAAGAGGTCTGCACTATCAATTACCTCCTTTTGCACAGTCTAAGTTAGTACGCGTTATTAATGGTGAAGTGCTTGACGTAGTTGTTGATATTAGGAAAGGTTCTCCTACATTTGGACAATACAAAGGTGTTTTGTTAAGTTCTGAAAATAAAAAACAATTTTTTATTCCACGTGGATTTGCTCATGGTTTCCTGGTATTAAGTGAAACAGCAGTTTTTAGCTACAAGTGCGATAATTATTATGCTCCAGATTATGAACGAAGTATCAATTTTGATGATCCTCACTTAAATATTGATTGGACAGTTGATTTAAAAGATTTAAAGCTTTCGGAAAAAGATAGGCGTGGAGTTTCCTTTAATGAGGCTGATATGGTTGATTATAATAACAATCTGTATGAATAAAAGTATATTAATTACCGGCGGCGCAGGATTTATAGGGTCCAATTTTATTCCTTATTTTTCACACAAATATTCTGATTATCATTTGATTAATTTGGATAAATTGACCTATGCTGGGAATTTAGAAAACCTCAAAGAAATTGATAAACATGAACGATATACTTTTGTACAGGGAGATATTTGTAACAGAGAGTTAATTGAATACTTATTTAAAACCTATGATATAAGAGGAGTTATCCATTTTGCCGCTGAATCGCATGTTGACAACTCTATTTCTGGTCCCGCGGTGTTTATTCAGACAAATATAAATGGTACATTTACTTTATTGGATGTTGCCAAAACGTATTGGATGAACACACCTAAGCAATATAAAAAAGGTTATGAGAACTGTCGTTTTCATCATATCTCTACAGATGAAGTTTATGGAACATTAGGTGAAACAGGATTATTTGAAGAAATAACTCCTTATGCACCTAACTCACCATATTCTGCAGCAAAGGCAAGTTCAGATTTTATAGTCAGAGCCTATCACCATACTTACGGGATGAATGTAAGCACCAGTAATTGTTCGAATAATTACGGCCCTAAACAGCATAACGAAAAATTAATACCCGTAATTATCCGTAAAGCCATTAATGGCGAAAGTATTCCAATTTATGGAGATGGTAAAAATATTCGGGATTGGTTATATGTGCTAGATCATTGTATTGGCATCGATTTAGTTTTTCATAAAGGCAAAAGTGGTGAAACCTATAATATTGGTGGAAGAAATGAAAAAACAAACCTTGAAATAGTACACCATATTTGTGAAGTTTTGGATAAAAAGCAGCCTAAATCGAATGGTTCATACAAAGAACAAATTACTTTTGTTGAAGACAGAGCAGGGCATGATAGAAGATATGCCATTGATGCAACAAAAATAGAAAACGAATTAGGTTGGAAAGCGAAGGAAAATTTTGAAAGTGGAATTGAAAAGACAATTGAGTGGTATTTAACGCAAAAGAAATCTTTTAGCTTATCATAAATTTAAAGAATAAACTTTAGGATGATACAATTGACAAATGTAATTTATAGTGAATAATAATCAATTAAAAAGTTCACAATTATTTGAATATTATGGATGCAAAGCTAATAGAACTTCCTAAAATACTTGACAAAAGAGGAAATCTCACATTTATTGAGGGAGAAAATCATATTCCATTTAACATACAAAGGGCTTATTGGATATATGATGTCCCTGGGGGTGAAAAAAGAGGAGGTCATGCCTATTTTGAACTAAATGAACTTATTGTTGCACTTTCGGGTAGTTTTGATGTTGTGTTAGATGATGGAAAAGAGAAAAAAATATTTTCCTTAAATCGTTCTTATTATGGATTGTATGTACCTAAAATGATTTGGCGGCAATTAGAGAACTTCTCCACCAATGCACTGGCTCTAATTTTGGCCGCAGCCCCATACGATGCAGAAGATTATATAAGAGATTATGAGCAATTTATAACCATGGTAAAATGAAGAAAAGTACTGTTTACGATTGCTCTGTAATAGAATTGCCCAAAATTCATAACAGGGCTGGTAATATAAGCCCTGTTCATGGATCTGAAAATATACCCTTTGATATTAAACGTGTATACTACCTCTATGACGTGCCTGGAGGCGAAGAACGAGGTGGACATGCCCATAAAGATTTACAGCAGTTTATAATTGCTGCAAGCGGTTCTTTCGATGTAACTATTGACGATGGTTCCACTAAAAGAACGGTCCATTTATGTCGTCCTTATATCGCTTTGCATATTATTCCGGGTATATGGAGGGAATTAACTAATTTTTCATCTGGTTCTATTTGTTTAGTTTTGGCTTCTGAAAAATATGATGAGAAAGATTATCTTAGAAATTATAATAAATTTGTGAAATTAAAAAATGAATAAAATACATCCTACAGCAGATGTTCAGAGTGTAAATATTGGAGAAGAAACTCAAATTTGGCAGTTTACAATAATTTTGGAGAATGCTAAAATTGGACGGAATTGCAATATTAACTGTCAGGTTTTTATTGAAAATGATGTTATTATAGGTAATAATGTGACTATAAAACCTGGAGTACAAATTTGGGATGGTATTACAATTGAAGATGATGTTTTCATTGGTCCTAATGTTACATTTACGAATGATATTGTACCAAGATCAAAACAATATCCTGATAAATTTGAAAGAACCACTATATGCAAAGGAGCTTCAATAGGTGCTAATTCTACAATAATTGCGGGTAATATTATCGGCAATTATTCCTTGATTGGTGCTGGTAGTCTTATTTCTAAAAATATACCCCCATTTACATTATGGTATGGGAATCCAGCTGAACATAAAGGATACATTACTAAACAAGGAGATATTATAGGATTGAATTTAATAGGAAAAAACGGAAGACAGTACTGTTTAAATAATAATGAACCAATATTAGAATGATTAAATTTTTAGATCTACAAAAGATAAATGCTCAATATGCAGAAGAATTAAAGCAAGTAGCATCAGAGGTTATTGACAGTGGATGGTATTTACTTGGAAATCGAGTGAAAATTTTTGAGCAAAATCTATGCAACTATATTGGAAGTTCGCATGCCATTGGTGTTGCAAATGGGCTTGATGCTTTACGGTTAATTTTACGAGCTTATATGGAAATGGGTATAATGCAAAAAGGCGATGAGATAATTGTACCTGCCAATACTTATATTGCTAGTATTTTAGCTATTACTGATAACAAACTGAAACCCATTTTTGTAGAGCCGAATATTCATACCAATAATCTGGATATTGCTCTAATTGAACAACATATAACACCAAAAACAAAAGCTATTATGGTAGTACACCTATATGGTAGAGTTTGTTGGAGTAAAGAAATTTCACAAATTGCGAAGAAGTATAATCTTAAGATTATCGAAGATAATGCTCAAGCAATTGGGGCAGATTGGAATGGTATTAAGACAGGAAATCTAGGCGATGCCTCTGGATTTAGTTTCTATCCAGGAAAAAACTTAGGTGCACTAGGTGATTCAGGAGCTGTAACTACTAATGATGATGAATTGATGAAGACCATTAGAGCTATTAGTAATTACGGATCAAATGAAAAATATATAAACGAATTCCAAGGTTTAAATTCTAGAATGGATGAAATACAAGCAGGTTTCTTAGATGTTAAATTGAAACACATTGATAAAGAAAATCAAAGAAGAAGTGAAATAGCGAAATACTATGTTTCTAATATTAAGAATAAAAAATTATTATTACCAGAAATTCCAACAAATGAATTAGAGCATGTTTGGCATCTTTTTATAATTCGAACAGAAAATAGAGTAAAATTACAAGATTACCTTTTAGTTAATAATATCCAAACTTTAATTCATTACCCAATACCACCACACAAACAGCTGGCTTACAAGGAATTCAACACATTGAGTTTTCCAATAACTGAGAAAATTCATAGTGAAGTTTTAAGCTTGCCTATTAGCTCTGTTTTGTTAAATGAAGAGACCAAACAAATTGTAGATGTAATAAATGATTATAATGATTAAATTTCTAAAAAAAATTTACAGGAGCCTAATGCCATTTTTTTTGCTAAAGAGAATAAAAAATTATAGATTAATACAAGAAATAAGCATTATTAGAGGCAAGCAAAAAAAACTAATTGAAGACCTAAAAAGAAAAGAAAAGATTAATGTTATTTTTCTAGTCATTCATGATTCTATATGGAAATACGAAGAAGTGTATAAATTACTTAATAAAAATAAACGATTTGAAGTAAAAATAGTCATAATCCCTCTTATTCGAAATGGAATTGCTGACATGGAAACCTATAAAAAAAGTTTATATTTTTTTAATAGTTACGGTTATAGTACAGTCTCGTCATATGATGAATCTAAAAAAGAATGGTTAGATATAAATTCCTTACTTGAACCAGATATTGTATTCTTTACTAATCCTCATAAACTCACTTTTAATAAATATTATATTGATGATTTTAAGAATAAATTGACTTGTTATGTACCTTATGCTTTTGTTGTTATTCATTCCATACAAATGCATTATGATAAAAAACTTCATCATTTATTATGGAAGCATTTTGTAGAAACAGATTATCACAAGAAGTATGCAAATAAATTTTTAATGAAAAACAATAAAAACATTATAGTTTCAGGTTATCCTAGCCTTGACAGGATATTTAGTCAAGACTATCGGCCAGAACCAGTCTGGAAAACAATTGAGAAAGACACAGTAAAAATAATTTGGTCACCACACCATACAATTTCAGGACAAGGAGCTGGTTTAGATTATTCAAGTTTCATGGAATATTCAGGGTACTTTATAGAGTTACTTAAAGAAAGGAAAGATATTCAAATAGCCTTTAAACCACATCCATTGCTTAAGGATAAGTTATATTCTGATGTTTCTTGGGGAAAAGGTAAAACAGATGAATATTATTCATTATGGGATAAGTTACCAAATGGACAGTTAGAGTTGGGATCCTATATTGATCTTTTTTATACTTCCGATGCAATGATATTGGATAGCGCTTCATTTATAGCAGAGTACCTTTATTTTGATAAGCCGCTTTGTTTTACAATGAGAGATAAGAAAGTGAAAAAGAGATTTAATTCATTTGGAAAAATAATTTTTGATTATTTATATACTGCTATGAATACAAGTGAAGTGAAAGATTTTATTGATGAAATAGTAATCAACGAAAAGGATTATTTGAAAGAGAAAAGAAATAATTTTTTAAATGATAGAATTCTTCCAAAAAATAGGAAAACAGCAAGTGAAAATATATATAATGAATTAATTAGTGAATTATGCTAAAAAAAATCGCCAATAATAATAAGTTAACTGGTACAAAAGCTGAAACATTAGAATTTCTTTCAACATTAGCATATAATGTACCTGTAGTTTATTTTTTTACTGTCGAGGAATGGAATAATAAATCAGGAGAAATCATTAAAAAAATTAAAAATATTTTTAATGATGGTAAATTAGCTATAAGGAGTAGTACTAAAGCAGAAGATACTGCAGATTCTTCTATGGCTGGTGCTTTTGAAAGTGTTTTGAATGTTAATATGGACAATGAATCTCTTATTAAGGCTATAGATTACGTAATTAACTCTTTTGATGATGATATTACGAATCAAATACTGGTTCAACCCATGGTTGAAAATGTTGCTATGAGTGGTGTAATAATGACTCATGTATTAGATGATGGTTCTCCTTATCATGTTGTTAATTATGATGATAGTACTGGATTAACAGATACTGTAACAAGTGGATCTTCAATCAATAAAACGGTTTATATTTACAATGGGGTGAATAAAGAGGATTTTGACTCTCCTTTTCTATTGCTAGTTCTAGACTTAATAAGAAAGTTGCAAAAAACGTTCGAAAATATACCTTTAGATATTGAGTTTGCAATTGATAATTCTATGAAAATGCACCTATTGCAGGTGCGAAAAATTACCACCATAAATAACTGGAACAAATTTGTTAGCGATCAAGTCTCTAAAAGGATGCTATTCCTAAAAGACTATGTTGGTCAGTTAATGAATAAGAGGCCAAAATTATTTGGAGAAAGAACACTTTTGGGTTTTATGCCTGATTGGAATCCTGCTGAAATGATTGGTGTTGTCCCCCATCCATTAGCAATGTCTTTGTACAGAGAATTGATAACAAAACGTGTATGGAGTATTGCAAGAGAGGAAATGGGATATAGAAAAATGCCACATGTTGAGTTAATGGTTTCTCTATTTGGCAGGGCATACATTGATGTTAGAAATAGTATAAATTCATTTTTACCTGAAGGCTTATCGGATATTATTTCAGAGAAAATGGTGAATGCATATATAAAACGACTGGATAAGCACCCTCACCTCCATGATAAAATTGAATTTGAAGTTGTTCATACATCATACGATTTTGATTTTGAAAAAAATTTTCTTGAAAGATATAATAATGTATTGACTCGTGAGGAATTCCTTGAATATAAGGGGTTATTGAGAAGTATTACACAAAATGCAATCGATAATTCTTATAATAGTACATTAAGTAAAGCATTACGTGATATTGAAATACTAAAAATAAAGCAATCTAAAGCTGAATTATTTGAAAACACTTCATTTTCAATAGCTGATAGAATAAATACATTAATAGATGAATGTAGAAACTACGGAACTATACCATTTTCAATTATTGCAAGACACGGATTTATTGCTGAGAATCTATTACGATCATTAATTAATAATAATGCTGTTACTGCTGATAGAGTAAAAGAATTTAAAAGCAGTTTTAAAACTATTGCAGGGGAAATGAGTGATGATTTTAGAAAAGTATTGAATAATAATATATCAAAAGAAGATTATTTGAAGAAATATGGCCACCTTAGACCTGGTAGTTATGATATTTTATCCCCAACATATTCTAATAGAAAGGACCTTTTTGATGGTAAATCGAGAGATAGACCCGAAAATAGAAATGATTTCATTTTATCTAAAAGTGAAAAGTCAGCAATAAATATATTAATTGGAGAACATGGTTTTAATAAAATTAAAGCTGATGATTTATTTGAGTACGCAAAAAAATCAATTATTGGCAGAGAGTATGCAAAGTTTGTTTTCACAAAACATTTATCCAATATCTTAGAAAGTATTGCAGCATGGGGTAAAAATGAAGGTTTTTCAAGGGAAGAGTTAGCGATGCTTACGATAAATGATGTTTTAAGTGTTCTCTTCGCCCCTCTGACTGATGATATAAAATCATTTTACGAAAGAAAAGTTGAAAAGGCAATTAATAATTACTCCATAGCATCATCATTTAAATTAAGTTATTTAATACGTTCTATTAGAGACGTCCATATAGTTCCAATGCAAAGAAGTGCAGCAAACTTTATTGGTGATAAAAGAATAGAAGCAGAAATAGTTGAACTTACTCCTTATACAAAAGAGATTCCATCATTAGAGAATAAAATTGTTTGCATTGAGGGAGCTGACCCAGGATATGATTGGATTTTTACTAGAAATATCGCAGGCTTAATAACAAAATATGGAGGAGCTAACTCACACATGGCTATTCGAAGTGCAGAATATAATTTACCTGCTGCGATTGGTTGCGGAGAGCAACCATTTAATAGAGTTGTTGCCGCAAAAAAATGTCTTCTTGATTGTCAGAGAAAAAACCTTGAACCAATAGAATTTTAGAATGTATAGATTTGGAATTACAATGAGAATTACAAATGCTGTAGGTTATGATGAACCAAGAGAGAGCATTGCCACAGATTGGTCAAACTATTTAATTTCAGCATTTAATGAATCTGAATTTATTTTTATACCAAATATAGAAAATCTAGTTATTGATTATATTGATAATTTAAATATTGATGTTCTGATTTTAACTGGAGGTGATGACTTAGGAGTTTGTAAGAGAAGAGATAATACAGAACAGATTGCTTTAAAACATGCTTTGAGTAAAAATATTCCAGTCATTGCAGTTTGCAGAGGCCTTCAATTAGTACATACTTTTTATGGAGGTATAATTAAAAAAGGAAATGTAAATTTTGAGAAAAATCATAAAGCAAAGAAGCATATAGTTACAATAGATGGTAGAAATAGGGAAGTGAATTCGTATCATACAAATTATTTGACAGAAGAATCTGTTTCAAATGTATTTGAAGTATTTGCTAGATGTAATATTGATAGTACAATTGAGGGATTAAGAAATAGAAATATACTTGCAATGATGTGGCATCCTGAAAGGGATGCTGAAGTTGTAGAATGGAATAAATTATTAATAGAAAAATTTTTAAAAAATGAAAAATAGGGCATTAATTCTAGCCGCTGGACGGGGATCCCGAATGGGTGATGAAACAGCATCAAAGCCTAAATGTTTTACTATTTTAAAAGGGAAGCGTTTGTTGGATTGGCAATTTGCAGCTTTACAAGGTGCTGGTATAATGGATATATCGGTGGTTACTGGATACAAAGCAGAAATGTTTGAAGGAGATTTCTCGACGTTTGTAAATAATAGATGGAGCGAAACAAACATGGTTGCATCCTTATTTTGTGTTGATGCTTATGAAGGAAATACTATCATTTCATATTCTGATATTGTATATAAGAAGGAACATATTATTAGCCTTAATAAGTCTGATGCAGATATTACTATTACAGCTGATAGAAATTGGGCTGATTTATGGAAATTGCGTTTTGAGAATCCTTTGGATGATGCAGAAACATTTAAGAGTGATAATGAAAAATTGCTTGAGATAGGAGGTAAAACTAACAACATTTCTGAGATAGAAGCACAATATATGGGTTTACTCAAATTATCACAAAAAGGATGGCAAATAATGTTTGATGTATTTCAATCCATGAGTGATAGTGAAAAAGATAATATGGATATGACTAAAATGTTAAACCTATTATTAAGCAAGGGGATAGGTATAAATATTGTTTTTATCAATGGCGGATGGTGCGAAGCTGACGAATATTCAGATATTATGGCTTACGAAAAAGAACTAAATCAAAATAAAAATTGGAAACATGACTGGCGATAGTCTCATTTATAAATATTATAATACCAATACTCCTAGAGAGAAAATAAATTACTCATATTCAAAATATGGAGGTGAATTATTTTTATCAAGGTATTTAGATTCTAGAAATAATGTCTCTACTAATGATAATGAAGATAGTGTACCAATATTAAATAATAATACTAACATTGCATCAGAAATATTGTTTAACAAATGGATAAATGATCTTCATAAAAAGAGGGAATTCGCCAAAAATGAACTGAATTTATTAATAAAGAGGTTTGAAGTTACGAAAAAGATATTTGAAAATTATGATCAAAACTTTAGACCAACAGATAAATCAAAATTCTTTAATCTCAGACTATATGTTTTGTTTTCATATGTACTATCTCAAAGCTATAAAAAATATAAAAACCTGCAATATCTGAATGCTTTATTAAAAGTGAATGATATAAATATTTCTAATATAGAAAACCTTGATGATGGAACAAAGAACATCTTATATCTAAGTATTAAATACGAAGTAACCTTTGTGCAGGAATTAAGAAATAAATTAAGACAATGAAATATAAGATATTATTACTAGCTGGAAATACCTTGCGAGCAAAGGCTTATGTTCAACAATTACAACATTTGAATTCTGATTTATTTGATATAGAAGGATTACTGTATGGTTTTCCTGAAAAAGAATGTATTATTCCTGAATTGAATTCCGAAACAAAGATTTTTGTTGATCAACAAGGTCTTTTCATACCGCGGTATGATGAGCCAATTGAAGTCACTTTTTCTAAAAATAATTGGACTTACTCAAAAGTTGATACCGTTGATGTAAATTCCAGTGAAATTTTAGATGTAATTGAGAAAATGAGTTGTGATATAGTTGTTTTTGCTGGATATGGAGGACAATTACTTAAGCAAGAACACTTTATGAGTGGCAAAAAGTATTTACATATGCATCCAGGAAAATTACCAATTGAAAGAGGAAGTACCACAATTTATTATAGCATACTAAATGAAAGAAATATCACAGTAACAGCTTTTTTTATGACACAAAGTATTGATGCGGGTGAGGATATTGTTTATTCAGAATATACTGTGCCATGTAAAGGAGTTAATATTGATAGTTGGTATGATAATATCATAAGAGCAGATTGTCTTGTAAAGGCTTTAGCGATAATTAATAGCAACAAAACAGTTTTTCAAAAACAATCTTTGGAATCAGAGGAATACTTTATTATCCATCCAGTATTGAAGCATATTGCTTTGTTATCATTAAAAGATTCTTAATTTGACTGAAAAATCCCTAAAATCACAGGCTACCAAAGGCATGTTATGGAGCGCTGTTGAAAAAATTTTATTGCGTTTTGGTCAGTTTGCAATTCATATAATACTTGCAAGGCTTTTACTACCCAAGGATTTTGGGTTAATTGGGATGCTAACAATTTTCATAGTGTTATCCCAAATTTTTGTTGATAGTGGAATGGAATCAGGCTTAATTCAAAAGCAGAAACGTACTGACCGGGATTTTTCAACAGTACTAATTTTTAATTTTGGAATCAGTGTTCTTTTTTATTTTTTTCTTTTTCTCTTTGCTCCATTTATTGCTGAGTTTTATTCAAAACCTGAGTTGACAATGCTCACGAGAGTCTTGGGATTAAACGTAATTATCAATTCATTGGCTGTTGTACAGCGAACAATATTTAAAATTGAGCTTGATTTTAAAACTCTTGCTAAGGTCAATGTGCTTTCGATTATTGTTAGTGGTGTAGTAGCAATTTTGTCTGCATATTATGGAGCGGGCGTTTGGGCGCTTGTAATACAAAATTTATTGCAAGCAACAATAACCACAATAATGTTTTGGGTATTCAGTAAATGGAAACTAAGTATTCATTTTTCAAGAGATTCTTTTAAACATTTATTTGGATTTGGTTCAAAATTACTTTTAGCTGGTTTATATTCAAAATCTTTACAGGAAGTATATAATGTTGTTATTGGTAAATTTTATAATGCTTCTGAATTAGGTTTTTATTACAATGGAAAGAAATTAACAGAAGTATTAACAGGGATTGTATCCAGCGTAATACAACAGGTAAGTTATCCAATTTTGGCTTCTGTTCAAGATGATATAAAACGAATGATTAATATTTATGGTCAAACTTTACGAATGACTGCATTTTTAATCATACCTTCTATGACATTATTGGCATTGCTTGCAGATCCTTTAATAAGGCTATTATTAACAGATGAATGGGTACCTGTTATTGTCCTGCTTCAATGGTTAAGTATTGCAACTATGTTCAGGCCAATTAGTGTTATAAACATGAATATATTAAATGCAATTGGTCGTTCTGACCTTTTTTTAAAGACCGATCTTTCAAAATTACCTTTTATTGTAATAGCCTTAATTATTACAGTACCAATTGGAGTTGAAGCTATTGTTATTGGAAGTCTTATTATTTCTTTAATTTCCTTTTTTATAAACGCTTATATGCCTGGAAAACTTTTTGGTTATGGAGCATTCAAACAGTTGAGAGATATGATACCAGTTTTTTTTGCAACAGGCTTTATGGCATTATTTGTATATTTTGGAACTTACTGGATTAATTCTTACATTCTAAAGATAATGGCAGGAAGTATTTTAGGAATCTTTACTTACTTATTACTTTGCCATGTTTTAAAAATCCAGGAATTAAGGGAAATATATAATATAGTAAACAATTTCCGAAATAAAAGAAAAGACTAGTGCGTGTTGTAGATAAAAACTTAAAAAATAAAACATTACAACATTCTTATTAAATAGGCGACAAATAAATTATGAAAAAAAACAGTCCACTTATAAGCGTTTGTATCATTTCTTACAATTCTTCAAATTGTATTATCGAAACTTTGGAAAGTATAAAGAATCAGACTTATGAAAATATTGAATTAATAATTTCTGACGATTGTTCTACTGATAATACAGTGGAAGTTTGTAAAAAATGGATTGATAAAAATAAACATCGCTTCAATAATGTAAAAATTGTTACATCACCAATAAATACAGGCACATCGATTAATCTCAACAGAGGGCTAAAACTATCAAATGGTGTTTGGGTAAAAATTATGGCAGCAGATGATTTACTACTACCTCACTCTATTGATGTATTTTTAAAATACTCAATAGAGAATAATAAGAAAGCTTGTATAAGTAAACTTGATATATTTGGTAATATAAATAAAGCCAAACAAAAAGAATATTCGTATGACTTATTTTACAATAGATACTCTAAATTAGATGTTTCAAAAAAATATAAAATGCTTCTAAGTGAATGTCTTCTGCCAATGCCTGGATTATTTATTTCAAAAGAATTATTGGAAGATATCGATTATATTGATGAGAAATACCCATTTGGTGAAGAGTGGCCAACATATATGAAAATACTCGAAAAAAATGTAGATTTGGCATATTTTGATCAAAAATTGGTAAGATATCGTAGTGCTGAAGATAGTCTTAGCGGTAAAAAATTTGTTGATACAGATAAAGGTGTTGCATACACTCCAGCAAAAAGGAGAGTATTTAATGATTCCATAAAATATTTTAATGACTATCGGAAACCTCAAATGAAAAAAAAAAGAATGTATCTAAAGATCTGGAATCAAATTTTAGCTTACAAAATGGCAGACTTAAGATTTGAACCAAATATTTCCGTATTGGATAAAATGAAGCTAACACTAATGCAAATAGTTTATCCTGTCACTTATATTAGAATTTTTCAATATATACTTAGTGGTAAAATGCATTATATTTTTTTCCGAGTTAAAAATATTTTTAAATTTTAAAATACTAACTATAAAATGAACACTGGAACAGTTTAATTTAAATTATAGTAAATGAAAGCATTTTTTTTGTTAATATTCTTTTTTGTAAACATTTACAATCCTTTTTCAATTTATTTAACATTAGGTTTCAATGTATTAGTATTATCATTGTTACTTAAGGTTCAAATAAATAAAAAGGAATATTTAAACTTAATGATTTTTACTTTGCTCATAATTGTATGGCAAGTATTAGTTTTTATAGTTAATATTAACTTTTCAGGATTTCTTTTGGGAAAATATATAAGAATTGTATTGTCAACATTTTTTTTGGGATTAATAGTTCCAAAATATTCTTTCTCTGCTTATAAAATAATTAATATCATTTCAATTATTTTATTCTTACATCTCTTGGCAATTGCTTTTCAAATTGTATTTCCTTCGATTGTTAATCCTATGGCAGGTTATTTTAATTTTGATAGGGACAACGAGATATTAGATCGTTTATCTATTAGGAATTTAGGATTAGCAGGTTCATTTGATTTCGCAGCTTTGTTGTCTGTATTTGGCATATATGTATTTTACCTTCAGTATAAACACACCAAAAAAGTTTTGTTTCTAGTCCTATTTCTATTGGCATTTTTGAGTTGTTTTAGAATTTCACGGATGGCAATGATATTGGGATTCTTGGTATTTATTTCAATTTCATTTATTCTGTTAAAAAAATTATCATTATTTAAGAAAGTACTTATTACCCCCATACTCGTTGGAGTATTTATTATAGTATTTAACTTTGCATTTCCTATATTAGTTGGTTCTCTTTCTTTTTTAAAAAAAACTTCACTGAATAAAGGGTATGTTATAGATAGGGCAGAATATAGCACATCGGATAAGACTTTATTAAACAAACATTTATTTTTTCCAGAATCAACTTATAAAATTTTAATTGGAGAAGGTGTTAAAATCAGTGGTACTGATATTGGTTATATCAAAACAATTTTTTCTATAGGAGTCATTGGTCTTTTATTCATTATCATACAATATATATATATGTTATGGCGAATCAGCATAATTAGAAAAAGTAAAATTTCATCTGAATTAATGTTACTGTGTAATTATTTTGTTTTTTTTACCCTAATGCTATTCATTGTAAATCTTAAAGCTTTATTATTGTATAGTAGAGGAGCTCATGAATTCGTTTTATTGATGTTTTTCGCAATTTTGACTTTGCATAATATAACTGATAAGAATGACAATACAACAGAGAACTTATTTGTTTCTGAAAAAGCTTTTTAAATTGAATTTGAAAAATCATTGAAAAATGTAGCTATATGCTTAAGAAAAAAATATTGATAATATGTGTAAATTATAATTCATATAATGAACTTTCCGAATACCTGAAAACGATAGATCGCTCAAGTAGCCATACTAAAGAAGTTGCTTCTATTGATGTTTATGTTGCAGATAATACTGTAGAAAACTTTAAAAAAATAGATATCTCACCCTATCAATGTATAAATATAACAGTTAAGCCATTTCATGAAAATCTTGGTTATTTAGGAGGTGTAAATAAAGTTATAGAAAGCAACAAGATTTCAGATCTAAAAATATATGATTATGTTATTATTTCTAATGTTGACCTATTTATGAGTGAGCATTTCTTGGAAATCCTGTTAAATAATAATTATGATTCTCAGATTGGATGGATAACACCACGAATAATTTCCTTACAAGATAAAAATGATAAAAATCCGAGAATGATTAATAGGCCGTCTTTATTGAAGATGAAATTCATTCTATTTCTTTATAAGTATTCTTATCTGTTTTATTTTTACAAAAAAATATTACACCACTTTGCCAGAAAGAAAAAAACTACAAACACTAATGAAATTATTTATGCAGGACATGGTTCATTTATGATATTTACTAAATCTTTTTTTAAAGTAGTTGACAATATTCGATTTGATAGTTTTTTATATGCTGAAGAAATATTTTTTGCCGAGTTAATTCGTAAAACGAACTTAAAAGTGTTTTATGATCGATCAATTTTCATTAATGATATTGAACATATTTCAACAAAAAAAATTAAGCGAATAGCTTGGTATAAGATGAACCAAGATTCGATACGAATGCTAATAGAAAGGTTTTGGAAATAATAATTTATTTTATGGGCAGATGAAAATTTCTTTTGTAAAAAGTACATAATAACAATAAATAGATAAATTACTTTTTTAATAATTATATGAATCAAAATATAGTTTCAATTATTACCCCCTCTTATAATTCTACTAACTTTATTGCAGAAACAATAGAATCTGTTTTAGCCCAAACATATGATAAGTGGGAAATGATTATTGTAGATGATGCTTCACAGGATAACTCCGTAGATATTATTGAGAATTTTGTTAAAGCTGATGCAAGAATAATATTGATTAAATTAGATAATAATGTTGGTGCTGGTGAAGCAAGAAATAGGGGTATTGAAAAAGCTCGGGGTAAATATATCGCTTTTTTAGATAGTGATGATGTATGGCATAAAGAGAAGCTTGAAATACAAATAAAATTAATGGAAGAATCTCAAGCTCCAATAAGTTTTACGGGATATACTATAATGGATGAATCCTTAATCAAATCGAAATCCATAATAAATGTACCTCAATCAGTAGATTTCAAGAGATATTTAAAAACGACTATCATTGGAATGTCTACGGCTATTATTAATAAAAATATTGTAGGGGATGTTAAATTAAGTTCTATACGAACAAGGCAAGATGGAGTATTGTGGATCGAATTGTTGAAAAAAGGTTATATAGCAATTGGATTAGATATGCAATTGACAAAGTATCGATCAAGAAAGAATTCCATATCATCAAATAAATTAAAAGCTATAAAAAGAATTTGGTATATCTATAGAAAGTATGCAGGTCTTAACCTGTTTTATACTTTTTATTATTTTATATTTTATATTGTAAATAATGTCCATAGAAGATATTTTCAATAATTTATAGATTTATCTATAAATAGAAAAGACCTATAAAATACTTAATAAAAGATGGTTTTAAAAGAGAAGCTTAACATTAATTATAGGAATATTTATTTTTGGTTTATAATTTGTATTTTTTTATTTGTTTTTAGAACAGCAATACCATTTTTCAAATATCCATTTATTATTTCTTATATTATTATTAATGTTTATTGCGTCTATAAATATCGATACAATTTTAAACAATCACTTATTGGTTTTTTTAAATATAATATTTGGACATTTCTTTTAACCGTTATCATAATTGTTAATTTCCTTTTCTCCAGCAAGATTCATCTTATAGTATTTAAGGATGTTATAAACTTGTTTATACTTTTAAACTTTTATTTTCTAGCTTTTTTAATAATTGTCAATATTAAATCATTAAAAATTTTTATAGATTATTTTTTATATATAGTTATTGGTTTTGCAATTGTAATTTCATTAAGTAATATATTTGCTAATGACATTTCTGAAGTGCATATAGATTATAATTTTGCTCTAATGCCGATTTTTTTCGGCTTTTTATCCACATTAAACATACTACAAAAAAAGATATTATTACAGACTCAAATATTATTGAACACATTCCTATTATTATTTACTTTAAATATTCTGCTATCTTCATCCAGGAGAGGGATGTTTCTCTTATTCATGATAATTCTAATACTCATTGTATTTCAGATTATTACATTAATTAAACGCAAAAATTTTACACATGATTTAAGTATAGCAAGTAGGCCATATTTAATAATTCTCATGTCTAGTTTTTTCTTAGTTATTTTTATATTTAGTACGACTTCTTTTAAATTTAAAAATAAACTTTTAGAGTTTGCAGGGATTAACAATATATATGAAGTAAAGAAAGAGATAACTTCAAAAATATATAGATATTTTTCATTTTTTAATGAAGTTTTAAGTTTTGATGAGGTTCTTGATATGATATGGTCTCAAGAGTATGATCCAAATGATCCTCAAAGCGGATGGGGCACTCGAAAGCATCATGTAATATATCCTCTTAAGGGTACAGGAGTGGAGATTGTGCCGGAAAATGCTAAAGGTTATTTAATGGATTCAACATGTAATGCTAATACCTGGAATGGTAATGCTTATTCATATACAAAATTTACTAATTTAAAATTGAAGGAGAATGAAAAGTTTAAAGCATCAGTTTATTGTTACGTATCAGAAGATTTCGATGGAGCTTATGCCAGAATAAAATCGGAAGGGAGTTCTTATGACCATGATAAAATAAATGACTTTTATGATTTAGAGAAAAAAGGTACATGGCAAAAACTAAAAATTAATCCAAAATGTAAAGCAGGAGAAGTCCCTATTTATTTATATTTTGCTAAATATGGCGTTACTGATTTTAGCACTTTAAAAGGATATGTTATATTTGCTTACCCCCAATATAAAATTATCAAAAAAGACAGTATTCATTTATTAAATGATTCGGTGGTTGAAAAAGATCTATCAATAAATATTAGAAATATAAATCAATTTCCTCTGGCTGAAAAACAAACATATCAAAAAGCCAGCCTCTTTAATTTTGAACTTTTTAATAATTTAAATATTCAGCCAATAGATAAGGACCCTATCCGAAACTGGATTGCCAATTTAGTTGCTGAAGACACCACTTACTATCCATACCAAACTGATTTAATAGTTGATTCTATATCTGATAATTTAATTGCTGCTCGTACTGCACGCTGGCAATTTGCCTGGCAAATATTCACCAAAGAATACTCATGGGCTGAAAAAATATTTGGTAGAGGTTTTGACTTTTTAAACTGGTATGGTTATTATTTTTTAAAAGATAAAACTAAAAGCGACTGGCCTCACAATCCATTTTTAACAGTGTTACTTTATTCAGGGGTAGTAGGGCTGGTATTGTATTTAGTTTTGCTGCACAGAGTTTTCTACCTGTACATAAAATATATTAAAGAATATTACCTGTTATTTATTTTCTTTTTAATCTGTTTTTATTTTTCCTTTTTTAGCTCCATCAATCCCTTTAATCCTCCGGTAACAGGATTTTTTGTTATGCTACCATTTTTAATTCATGCTGTTCATAATAGAGATTTAGAAAATAAGACAAAAACCAAAAACACATAAATAAATATGGCAAATGTATTAATTACCGGTGCTAATAGCTTTGTGGGTACAAACTATACAAAGTATACTAAAAACAATGTTTTAAAAGAGTTTTGTCTGATTAAAAATAATCCAACGGACATTGATTTTTCGAATGTTGATATCGTTCTGCATGTTGCAGGTATTGTACATCAAAAAAATACGATTTCAGAGGTTATTTATTACCAGGTAAACACAGAACTTCCAGTAAATGTGGCAAAATTAGCTAAGAAAAATGGTGTCAGGCAGTTTATTTTTATGAGCACAGTAAAGGTGTATGGAGAATTTAAGGATGGTATGGTGGCATGGAATGAAGATACAACTTGTAAGCCGGAAGATAATTATGGAAAAAGTAAATACCAGGCAGAAAAAGAGTTGGAAAAGCTCAATGATGAAAACTTCACAGTTTCAATTATTCGCACACCATTGGTTTATGGTGCAGGAGTTAAAGCAAATATGGCAAGTATAGTAAGCCTGGTAAATAAAACTCCCATTTTGCCCCTGAAAGGAATTAACAACAAGCGTAGTTTCACTTATATCGAAAATTTGGTTGGCTTTATAGACCGGATAATTGAACTAAACATTTCAGGAGTTTTTATAGCTAAAGATGAAAAAGACCTATCTACATCTGAGTTGGTAGGTTTTATTTCAAAACATCTAAACAAAAAAACCGTCTTGTTTAAAACCCCCAACTTTATGATTTCAATGGGGAAAAAGATACTACCTGGAATTTTTGACAGGCTATATGGCTCCTTTGAGATGGCAAATAATAAAACCCTTAATATGTTGGATTATAGACCACCATTTACTCCAGAACAAGGAATAAAAAGAATGTTGAAAAATGGGAATTTTTAAATCAGTTATTAAATCAGATCTTGCTAAAAACATCTCGATATTAAGCTCGGGAACGATAATAGCACAGTTCATCCCCATAGCTTTACAGCCATTTTTACGCCGACAGTTCTCAGCTGCTGATTATGGAGCCTACTCTGTTTACCTTAGCCTGGTAGGAATATTAATAATTATTGCATCGTTTAAATACGAACTGGCAATTATCTTACCTGGCAAAAAGAAAGAAGCCGCCAATGTTTTATTTCTGGCTCTACTTGTAAACCTTGTTTTTACTATTTTTCTTTTAGGTATTGTATTTCTTTTTAACATTCAAATTACCAACCTATTAAACTTAAAAGGAGAATATCAATATCTTGTTTATTTTATTCCGCTTGGAACCTTACTTTATAATGCATACCAATCAATTAATTACTGGCTAATTAGGGAAAAACAATTCCTGGATGTTTCCAAAAATAAAATAATAAGAAGAACCTTTGAAGGCCTCACTCAATCGGGTTTTAGTATCCTAAAAAACTCAAAGGGCTTGTTATGGGGTGATATTTTGGGTAATTTGGCAAATCTTTCTACCGGAATCTACCAGTCTGCAAAGAAGGGCCTAAAAATTAATTACCTGAGTATTGTTAAATTAAAATACGTTGCAAAAAAATACAGTGAATACCCAAAAGTTAATTTACTCCCCAGCCTAATGAGTGCTATCAGCTTTTTATTGCCGGTAATTCTGGTTAACAAGTTTTTCAGCACCGAACATGCCGGCTACTTTGATTTATCGAGAATGGTACTGTCCATTCCCCTTGCACTAATTGCCAGTTCAGTATCCAATGTACTTTTGCAGAAAATTGACGAAAACTACAAACAAAAAAAAAGTTTATTCAAAGAGCTTCGCCCACTTCTACTTATCATTTTTAGTACAGCAATTACCGAAATATTTGTTATTTGTTTTTTTGGTGAAGAGTTGTTTGCTTTTGTCTTTGGTAATAAAAATCTTTTTTCAGGAACCATTGCTGAAATTATGGTTTGGTCAGATGCCTTAAGTTTTATTAGCGCATCGTTTACAAGCATTTACATTGCCATGAAAAAAATAAAATTGCTAAGTATCTGGCAGGTAAGTTATTTTGCATTTATTCTGATTTTGTTTTTCATGAATCATTTTCATTTTATTCAGTTTTTAAAAACCTATATGTTGATTAAGGCTTCTTTTCATTTTATTTCCGTATTAATAATGTTCTACATAGTTTTGCAGTTTGAGAAAAAAATAAGTATAAATGGGTAATTAAGTTTATTAATATGTCATTTAAACTATTAATAGTGAATACCTTTTATCAAAATTATATTCACTATTATTACAAAAAATATCCTGATATTGCTGATAAAACCTATAAGGAGCAGTATAAACATATTCTTATAAATACTTCTGAGATGTTAACGGCCTATACCAATTCGTTTAATATAATTGGCATAGAAACCAAGTGCATTGTTATGAATGCTTTGCCATTACAAAAGAGCTGGCTTACAGAAAAAGGTTTAAAATTCAGAAATAGTAAAACCGCCATCCTTGAACAGGTAAAGGCCTATCAACCAGATGCAATATGGCTAGGAAATAAGGGATTGGTTGACACAAGATTTATCAACCAGATAAGAAAGGAAGTTAGCAAGGTAAAGCTTATTTTCTCCTACTATTGTTCACAATACAACAATCTGGACACCCCAAACTTTAAGGCACTTGACTTTATGCTGACCTGCACACCCGGATTTAAGGAAAATTATGAAAAGGAAGGTATCAGATCTTATCTCTCCTACCATGCTTTTGACAGCAGGATATTATCCCAGGTGAAAGAAACTAAAAAGTCAACAGATTTATTATTTACAGGTTCACTTTTCCTGGGAAACGGATTACACACAGAACGGACCATGCTTATAGAGGAAATACTTAAGCAAAATATTGAAATCAAAATTTATGGAAACCTCGAAAGCAAATCCAAAATTTATGCTAAAAAAGCGCTGTATTTGGTGAACAAATCAATGCAGTTGATTAAACTGGGCAATTTAGCACAAAAACTTCCCTACCTTAATCAATTTTACGATGAACACGGTCTGAGTTATTATTCAAAAGAGCTTATAAAATCAATGAATGCTCCGGTTTTTGGTCTTGATATGCTTAGTATAGTAAGAAATTCGAAAATTACACTGAATAAACACATTGCAGTAGCCGGAGAATTTGCAGGTAATTTTAGACTTTTTGAAGCAACAGGCATGGGAAGTTGCCTACTCACAGATAAAAAGAAAAACCTGCCTGAACTGTTTGAAGAAGGGAAAGAGATAGTAAGCTATGACAGCAATGAAGACTGCATTGAAAAAATAAAATGGTTACAGGATCATGAAAAAGAAAGAAAAGAAATTGCCCTTGCTGGGCAAAAACGTACATTATCATCCCATACAATTGAGCAAAGATGCAGCCTGATAGCAAGTATCATTAACAAAAATTTAAAAAATAAATAACAAATAAATCTGGTTATAAAAGGCTATTGAGTACTGAATTTTGATTTAAATAATTCCACCATCTTAAACCATCCTTTTAGGATGATAAGGGCTTTTAATTTTTGTTAAGCCCTTATGGCGTTACAGATGGCTTGAATGGAACAGCCTGTGCAGGGCGATAAAAATCATATACAATTATCTTGAAGCTTGTCAGTTTACTTAAAGAATTTATGGCAAAATACAAAGTACTAATATGGAGCGAGTTTCCACCAAAAACAAAAACAGGAATCAGTATTATAAATAAACTGATTGTAGATGTATTTGATAAAGTGGGAATAAATTACTTAATAATAGAAGAATGCGCATGGAACAAAGGGGTATTGGGGACTATTCTGCACCATTTCTCTAATTATTTTTTAGTAATTTTTAAGCTTGTCCATCATAAAATTAAATTTTTGTACTTTACATTTACCCTATCAAGAGGAGGATTACTAAAAGTGGCACTGGTGATGCCTTTCTTTAAGCTTTTTTCAAGAAGGACTAAATTAGTAGGCCATATTCATCGGGGAGATTTTGAAGATTTTTCAAAAAATGGCCTGTTTAACCGTCTAATCTTAAAATATTATTTTTTCTTTTTAAATAAAGTAGTCGTTTTATCAGGGCAGATTAAAGATTCGGTACAAGCTTTTTCTCCTAGATCTGAAATAATCGTACTTCCAAACACATCACCTGTCGAAAATGTAGAACTTCTGGATCAAAAAGCTTACCATGCAAAATATATATGCATTGCCAATTATCTAAGAACTAAAGGACTTGAAGAACTAGTAAAAAGTTTTAGTTCTGCCGAACTAAAATCAGCTCAATTAAGTATTTTTGGAGATAAGTATAATCAGAGTTTCATGGAAAACCTGGAAAGAATAAAAAGCCAAAATGTTAATGTTTGTGGTCCTTTAGAAAGAGACCAACTGCTAAGCGAAATGAAGAGTCATGATGCCTTGATTGTTCCCTCCTGGAACGAAGGACAGCCAATGGTTATTTTAGAGGCAATGTCTTTAGGTATGCCTGTAATTTCGACAGAGGTAGGAGATATTCCAAATATGCTTGGAGAAAAATATCCTTTTTTAGTCGAGCCAAAATCTGAAAAAGCTTTAAAAGAAACAATTGTGCAGTTTGACAATTACAAAAACAAGGAAAAATTGTCAGATTCTCTTTATAAAAGATACATAGAAAAGTATTCAAATGCAGTTTTTTCAGAAAATGTTACTTTATTATTTAAATCAAAAGAATGAAGGTTTCAATAATTACCGTTTGTTTTAATAGTGAGAGAACGATTTCAACAGCCATCGAGTCTGTTATTATGCAGAAATATCCTGATATTGAACACATTATAATTGATGGGGCTTCAACAGATAAAACCTTTGAAATCATTCAATCGTATGGAAATAAAATTTCGAAATTAATTTCGGAACCAGATAATGGGATTTACGATGCCATGAATAAAGGCATTAAAATTGCCACCGGCGAAATAATAGGAACGCTTAATTCAGATGATTTATATATAGACAATCAAGTTATTTCAGATGTTGTAAAAGCATTCG
>JBNKJW010000043.1:0-22885 GCA_050291445.1 Bacteroidales bacterium
AAGGTATTGGTATAACTAAGCGAATATAGAGAGCGATCTCATGAACGCAGTGAATAATGCCGAAGGATTAGCATGTTAGGGAATTTTAATTTCCGTTACATGATTACCATTCGGTATAATTATTGGAATTAATGAACCAGATCAACCTTTGGCAGGCACACCACTTTGTCGTGTGCAAAATCATTCTATCAAAAGATTTTTCCCGGAATAAATTCGTTTGCCTTTATTTTTGCATGCTGAGTTGTGACGTTTTTTTCCTTCGCCAACACCTATTTCTTTAAAATCTGCAAGCTCCAAATCGCTTAACTTCTTTTTGCATCGTCCAAGCTTTCTTCCGGTTCCAGGACCTTTTTCATCGGGCCCTTTTTGGTTTAAATGTGCCATTAGCTAAAGATTTAATCAATAATAGTATATTTGCAGAACAAATATAATGAACATATGTTCATTACAAGAATAACATCTTACTTTTTTAACTTTGCAACAAAATTTCTTTTACTATGAGCTGGACTGTAAAACCCATTGGAATTATTAAAACTCCATGGAAAACCATTGAAAACATGCCTATTCAACCACTGGGTGCAAATGGAATAAGCGGGCAAATTGAACTATTTAATGAATACAGTGAAGGATTAAACGAAATTGAGGGGTTTTCTCATTTAATTCTGTTGTACAGGCTTCATAAAGTAACTGATTATGAGCTAAGTGTAATCCCTTTTATGGATAACACACCCAAAGGCATTTTTGCCACCCGCTCACCCAAAAGGCCAAATGCAATAGGCATTTCAACAGTTGAGTTAGTAAAGGTAACAGATAACATTTTACATATTTCAGGAGTGGATATGCTAAATGGAAGTCCGTTACTCGACATCAAACCTTTTTTTGAAAAATTTGACAACCGTTTCAACACCCAACAAGGATGGTTAGATGATAAAAATATAGAAACCATAAGCCAGACAAGGTCAGATAAGAGATTTGAGTAAACATCCGATAAAATAATGAGTTATTACAAATTAATTGTCTAATTTTGATAACTATAAACATCATTTTGTTCAACAACCTATAACTATGAATTATCAGTTAGAACTCCGGCATTTTCGGTATTTCCTTGCTGTTGCTGAAGAATTAAGCTTTAGCAAGGCATCGGTCAAGCTATTTATTTCTCAACCAGGACTAAGCAAACAAATTCGGTTAATGGAAGAAACCCTTGGAGTAAAGCTTTTTGACCGAAACAAACGAAATGTGGCCCTTACAAAAGCGGGTGAATACCTAAAAGGTGAAATTGAATTTATTAACAGCCACCTTGAAGCCACTAAAAGAAATTTAAAAACAATTGCTGAAGGTAACGATGGCGAGGTGCGCATTGGTTTTTTAGGCTCAGCCATGCAAAACATAATTCCTGATTTACTGGTAAACCTGGATAAAAAACATCCAAAAATAAAAACCACGTTGGAGGAACTATCCAATACATCGCAAATAAATGCAATTGAGCACGACCAACTTGATTTGGGCTTTGTAAGGCTTGCCAGGGTACCTGAAGGAATTGAAAAACACCCTGTATTCAAAGACAGCTTTTCGGTTGTACTCCCCAAAAACCACCACCTAAATGAGGATAATTTTAAAAACATAGGACAATTAGCTGAAGAAAACTTCATTTTATTTTCTAGCGATTACAGCCCTTATTATTACGATAAAATTATGGGAATATGTGAAGACAAGGGTTTTACGCCAAAAATTTCACACAAATCGGTACATGCCTTAACCATTTTTAAACTGGTAGAAAATGGCTTGGGAGTTGCCATTATACCAACCACTATGCAAGAAGGCTTTAACCTGAAAATCAAATTCCTAAAAATCAAAAACATTAAACAAACAGCAGAACTTTCGGTGGTGTGGAAAAAAAATAATAGAAATCCCTGCCTTGATAAGGTTTTGGAACTTTTATTGAAAAAATGAAAACCTGACAGTGTTCAAAGAATCTGTCTGCGTTTAACCACATGAAGCCAGCCAACGATCTCTGAATCAATGCTATACCAAACCGCTGTTAGTAATTGGTTTGCTTCGCAAACTTGCAAACCAAAACTGCCAGTCGATCGGCATATACAAAGCCATTTTAAAATTTCAATTTACAATATTTCAAACTGGCTAAGTATAAAATACGATAAAAGGCAAGCAAAATAAAGAACCTCCCGTAAACACAGGAGGTTCTTTATTTTCTTAGGTCATGTAATATTATTGCCTTTCCTCAAATACTTTTAACCCATTTTCAAGGAATTCAACAAACGCTTCCACATTTAAATCATAAGCTCTTGGTTTAACTAATAGCTCACCATTTGTATCAAGAAGCACGTAATATGGTTGTGCATTTACTTCAAACCTGCTAATCTGAAAATCGGCATATTTTCTACCAATCGTTTTCTTTACCTTCCCATCATAAGTAGAAGTAATCCACTCATTTTCGGGCAGTTCTGTTTTATCATCCACATAAAGAGCCACCACCAGATAATCTTTTTTAAGCATGCTTAAAACCCTTGGATCTGACCAGACATTGGCTTCCATTTCGCGGCAGTTTACACAACCATGTCCTGTAAAATCAATAAAAAGAGGTCTATTTAATTGCTTAGCAACACGTAACGCTTGCTCGTAATCAAAATAGCCTTTGATACCATGCGGTAGATGCAATAATTCGGCATATTTTGGCTTTTCCGGCAGCTTTTCAACTTCAGCAGTACCACCAGATTGATTATCTCTAACAATTTGGGAGATATCAAAATCATGGCTCGACATTGGTGGCAGATAACCTGATAGTGCTTTTAATGGTGCGCCAAACATTCCCGGAATGAGATAAACAGCAAAACTTAAAGTAATTATTGCCAAACCAAGCCTTGGAACACTCACATATGGAATATCGCTATCGTGAGCAAACTTTAGTTTACCAAGAAAATACATTCCCAACAAAATTGCCAATACAATCCAAACGCCTATATAAATTTCTCTATCTAAAATTCCCCAATGATAAGTTTGATCGGCAATACTTAAAAATTTCAACCCTAAACCAATTTCAATAAAGCCTAATACTACTTTTACTGAATTTAGCCATCCACCCGATTTTGGCAAGTTGCTTAACCATGATGGGAAAAAGGCAAATAAGGTAAAGGGCAAGGCAAATGCCAATGAAAAGCCCAACATTCCAACAATAGGTTCAAGAACAGCACCACCTGCAGATTTCACTAAAATTGCACCAACCAAAGGCCCTGTGCATGAGAAAGATACCAGAACAAGGGTAAATGCCATAAAAAACGGCGCCCAAAATCCTCCTTTGTCTACCTGCGAATCGCTTTTGTTAACAATCCAACTTGGCATAGTAATTTCAAACATACCCAGGAAGGAAGCCGCAAAAATCATAAATATTAAGAAAAACAAAACATTTGGCAACCAATGAGTACTCAACCAATTGGCAAAGTTTACCCCAAAGGCTACAGCAATTAGAGTACCTATTACGGTATAAATCAGGATGATTGAAACACCATAAAAAATTGCCTGAAAACGACCTTTTATCTTATTCTCCCCACTTTTCATAAAAAATGAAACAGTCATAGGAATCATTGGGAAAACACATGGTGTTAAAATAGCCAGTAACCCAGCCAAAAAAGAAATCCAGAACAATAACCATAATGAACCATCACCCAAATCAATTTTTGAACTGACATTGGTTACAGGAGTAATTGTTTTAATGGTATCAGGCGAGTTTTTTGCAACCGAAATTGCAGCAGTATCTTTTTGCAAACTGTCACTTTCAGCAACAACAATAGTTTTTGAAGTATCTTGAACTTCGTTGGTTGATTTGCTTGTTCCTACTTCTTGTTTTACACCTTTTATTTTAAACTCAAACTCAAGATCTAGATTAACACATTGCTCTTTACATGCTTGTCCATATATTTCTCCTGTAACTACAAAGTCTTTTTCAGAAAGTATTTTAATTTTCTGGGTGAAAGATGCTTTGTGCTCAAAATACTGGACATTCAATTCAAAAATTGAATCATACTCAACATGAGGTTTAGGACTCTCAGCGACCTTCCCACTTTTTTTATAATTCTCAGACTCATTGAAAGTAAATTGCAATCTTATTGGCCCACCATCCTCAAAATATTGACCATAAAGATGCCAATGAGGTTCAATGTTTGCCTTAAAAATCAAAAGCACCTCATCCTGGCTTACTTTCTTTTGTGAAAACGTCCATTTTACCGGCTCAAACATTTGGGCAGAAAGCTGCCCCATTACAAAAATGGAAAATACGAATAGTAGAAATCTTAGTTTACGCATTGTTTTTTTATCAATTTTAAGCAGTTCAACGTATTAAAAATCAAATAATTAAACACATCTAAATATATTGATGTGTTTTGAAATTTTCTGCAAGATAAAAATTTAGTTTCTAATGATTTGTCTTTTTTATTACAATTTTATAGTTATTTAAACTTTTTAACATTGCTATAACAAAAAAGCCCCTTTCGGGGCTTTTCTTATTTTTTAATCTTTTATTCTGTCACCATTTTTATTAAAAAACTTGTAGTCAAGAAAACTATATGAAGGAATCGGGTTTATTTTCACCCACTTCTTAACCTTTGTAAACCACTCCACCCTTTTTGAGAGCAGACCCTTTTTTAAATAAGCAGAAACATAAGGGTGCACCCTCAATTCAATGCTTTTATTTTTTTTGTTACTGGCAAGATATTTAAGGTTGTTGTAAATTTCATCAACAATAAGGATGCTAGCACCAACCTCACCTGTCCCCTTACAAACCGGACATGTTTCAACGGTTTCTTCTGTCAACTCAGGACGGACACGTTGCCGGGTAATCTGCATCAAACCAAACTTACTTAATGGTAAAATATTGTGCTTTGTTCTATCAATTGACATGGCCTCCTTCATTTTTTCATGAAGCCGGTGTTTATTTTCACCACTATGCATATCAATAAAATCAACCACAATAATGCCCCCCATATCTCGCAAACGAAGCTGTCTTGCAATTTCCTCAGCCGCTGCCAGGTTTACTTCAATGGCATTGGTCTCCTGATCGTTTGATTTTTTTGACCTGTTACCACTGTTTACATCAATAACATGAAGTGCTTCTGTATGCTCAACAATAAGATAAGCACCATTTTTTATAGTTACCGTTTTACCAAAAAGACTCTTTAATTGCTTTTCTACACCAAAATATTCAAAAATAGGAACCCTTCCGGTATATTTTTTAACAATTTTCTTTTTCTCGGGAGCAATGGTCTCGATATATTCTTTCACTTCCCTAAGTAAATTAGTATCATTTACATGAATACTGTTAAAAGAGTTGTTCAAAATATCCCTTAACAATGCTGAAGTTCGGTTAAGTTCGCCCATCAACAACTCAGGAGGCTCAGCGCCTGCAAGGCTTGCAAACATGTTCTCCCACTTATCAACTAACTCGTTTAACTCGGAATGTAAAACTGCCACCCTCCTATTTTTGGCCACTGTGCGAACAATAACCCCATAATTTTTGGGTTTAATACTAAAGATCAACCGTTTTAGCCTATCTCTTTCTTCCGCGCTTTTTATTTTTTGCGAAACCGAAACTTTATCCGAAAACGGAATAAGCACCAGGTTTCTTCCAGCCAGGGTAATTTCTGAAGTAATTCTTGGCCCTTTAGTTGAAATAGGCTCTTTGGCAATTTGCACCAAAACTTGCATCCCAGACTCAAACAACTCGGTAATTTTTCCGTGTTTGTTAATATCAGGTTCAAGCTTAAAATCCTGCAAAGGAAGTCGCTCCCCTTTACTGTTTAAAGCACGTTTTAGGTATTTTTGCTGCGATTGAAATTGCGGGCCTAAATCAAGATAGTGTAAAAAAGCATCTCGTTCGCTTCCTACATCAACAAAAGTAGCATTTAAACCAGGCATTACTTTTTTTACTCTGCCCAGAAAAATGTCACCTACTGAATATTTTTTATTATTTTTTTCTTTGGATAATTCAACCAAACGCTTGTCTTCAAGCAATGCGATAGCTATCTCGGATTCCCGGCTATCGATAATTAATTCGTTACTCACGCTCTTCCTCCACTTTTAGCGGAAGGTAACCTGAAAGGGAATTATATAACTTTGTGTTAGAGTTTGCTTTTGCTATTTCTTTTCCTGACAGTAAATTGCAGCTTTAAAGCTTTGTAGTTTATAATTTACTATCTGGTTTTTTGTGAAAATGCCGTATGTTGTGTCGTGTTTTAGTAGTGATTATATAATACATAGCAATATAGTTCCACAAAAGCCCTTCCCCGGTTAAAAACAAAACTGATCAAAAGAGATTTTCTCTTTTGATCAAATTTCAATTTATTTGCCTAATAGACATTTATTTCTTCTTCTTGTGTCTATTTTTTCTTAATCTTTTCTTTCTTTTGTGTGTAGACATTTTATGTCTTTTCCTCTTCTTTCCACTTGGCATAATCGCTTCCTTTAATTATATTCTACAATAGTTTGATAATGCACCAAAAGTGCACCTATAATTTAAAAAACAAAAGCAACAACTTATTTTACGTTGTTTTTAACTTTAGTTACAAATGTTTTTGATGGTTTAAACGATGGAATGTTGTGCGCTGGAATAATAATAGTTGTATTTTTAGAAATATTTCTGGCTGTTTTCTCAGCTCTTTGTTTTACTATAAAGCTACCAAAACCTCTTAGATATACGTTTTTATTTTTTGATAAAGACGTTTTGATTGTATCCATGAAAGCTTCAACAGTCTTTTGTACTGTTACCTTTTCAATTCCAGTATTTTTGGAAATCTCATTAACGATATCTGCTTTTGTCATTTTTAAAATATTTAATTATCAACAATTTACAAGACTTAAATCGAACTGCAAATATATAGGATTTCTGCAAATTATAAAACTATCGCTCTGATTTTTTGACATTTTTTTAAAAAAAATTGCGCCATTCTCTGGTTTCAAAGCCTGATTATGTGAAAGTTAACGTCAGCTCAATCTTGTAACAGCTTGAAAAAAAAAGAGTTAGACTCAAACATCAAAATCTATGTTAATTTTTCATAAAATACTGGTTTTAAGCTAATAAGATTGTTTATATCTACTAAATATTAAAATTTGCAAATTACAATTGCTAAAATTTCATTTAGATTGTACTAAATACGTAAAATTTCAACAGCCAAATCATATCTTTAAATTACACATCAAAAGTAACCTATCATTTAACTATATTGCAGAAATTTTATAAAAGTATGGATGTATCGCAAAAAATTGTTGATTGGTATGCTATTAATAAACGCAATTTGCCATGGAGGTATACTAAAGATCCTTACAAAATATGGGTTTCTGAAATTGTGCTTCAACAAACCCGTGTGGAGCAAGGGTTAAATTATTACCTCAGGTTTATTGACAGGTTCCCTAGTGTTGAATCACTGGCAAGTGCCAACGAGGATGAAGTTTTAAAATACTGGCAAGGCCTGGGCTATTACAGCAGGGCAAGGAATCTCCATTTTAGTGCTAAATACATTGTGGAGAGCCTAAACGGGAAGTTCCCTAACACCTTTGCTGAACTAAAAAAATTAAAAGGAGTTGGCGACTACACTGCAGCAGCTATTGCTTCGTTTGCCTATAATGAAAAAGTACCTTTGGTCGATGGAAATGTATACAGGGTACTTTCACGTTTATTTGCTGAGGGAACTCCTATTGATACTTCAAATGGCAAAAAGCTGTTTTCGGAACTGGCCAATGAGCTTTTATCAAAGCAAGAAGCACAGGTTTTTAACCAGGCAATAATGGAATTTGGGGCTTTGCAATGTAAACCTTCAGCTCCTGATTGTGATCAATGCCCAATACAAACAAACTGTCTGTCTTTTGCTGAAAAAAAGATTGCAGCCTATCCGGTTAAGTCAAAAAAAGTAAAAGTTCGCAAAAGATTCCTGAATTACCTTTTTATTGCAGATGGGGAAAATACATTTTTAAAGAAGCGCAACAGCAATGATATATGGAAAGGACTTTTTGAGTTCCCGCTGATTGAAACAAAGTCAAAAGTTTCACTAAAAACTTTAAGTAAAACTAAAGAATGGGTGAATTTATTTAACAATCTTGAAGTTACTGTTATTGAGGAATCTGAGGCTATTAAGCACCAACTATCTCATCAACAGTTAATTGTATTGTTTTTCAAGCTTAAAATAAACGGAGCAATCGAAAAAAATAACAGACTATCTGAATTTCAATGCACTCCAATTTTGACTATTAATAAGTATGCTGTTCCGAAAGTAATTGAGAACTACCTAAAGGAGGTTTTATAGCTCTTCGCCCTTTTCTGCCTGCGTTTTTTTAACCCGTTCATTTAGAATCTGGTTCGCCTGCTCCACCCAAAAATCGCGCTGTATTCGACCAGGGAAATACTCAATGGCTTCGGTTACTTTTATAACGGTATCAATAGTAAAGTCGCTAATTTGCTCAATGGTGTAAATGCCCAACTCATTTAATTTCTCCTGAATGAAAGGGCCAACACCTTTTATTATAGTCAGATCTTCTTTATCTTCCTTTTTTGCCAGTTTAAAACCAAGTGCTTCGGCAGCTTCTTTATCAGAGCTAAATTTTGGGGCAGGTCTTTTTAACTTATGCTGCAGTTCGTAATTAAGTTTTTCCTGTTCGTGCAATTCATTTTCAATTTCCTTGCTTTTGTGTGTTAATTCAGCCAGTTTATTCTCCAATTTCTCCGCTCTGGTATTTGATTCGTTCAACTGGGCTTTTATGGCTGCCTGTTCTTCAATCTGGACTTTAAGAGCCTCGTTTTCAACCTGCAAGGCTGTAAGATTGGTGTCTAATTCTTCAACTTTAGATTCTGCGTTCTCTAACTCTTCGCTGGAATATTCAGCTTTTTTTTCTTCAGGCTGTAGATTGTTTCTTTTTCGTGCCAACCACATAGTTAGCAATCCGAGTAAAAAAGCAACCAGTAACATAATCACTATTTCAAGAACAGCGGTGGTTTTGTCCATTGGGTTTAAATCTTCAAACATTTGCAGTAAATTATTTGGTTTTTACAAGAATGTCAACTCTACGGTTTTCCGCCCTACCCGCCTTTGTCTTGTTTTCAGCAACAGGTTTACTCTCACCATTTGACTCTACAACAATTTTTTCTTTAGCCAAACCATATGAAATAACCAGGTCTTTCACCCACTCAGCTCTTTCCAGACCTAATTTCAGGTTATTTTCTTCTGTGCCAACACTATCGGTGTTTCCATGAAGAAACAAAAAGGCTTCTGCATTTTGCAATTCACCAGTAATGAGCTTTAAGTTGTCAATTTCATTTTTTGACAATCTAGCTTCGCTTCTGGCATAAGGAAAATTAATCGTCATCTCTGATACAGTGAAAGTTACAGATTTTGGTTTGACTTCTTCAACCAAAGTATCAGTCTCTGGTTCAACCTTTGAGGAAATAGTATTTTGAACCTCTTCTCTGTCATCAGTACAAAGCCCTTTTACGCCACAAACATACCATTGTATGCATATACCACCCCAAACAAAAAAAGCTATGACACCTATTAAAGTTCTCATAACTTAAAAGTACGTATTTTTTTTTTGTTTTCCGCCTACCGACTGAATTAATTTTCTAATAATAAAGGAATTACCGTCATCCTATTCAATCAGTCCAAGTGTGTCGGCAGGTACTACTGGACTTTCGGCAATGTTACTTTTGTTTTTTGCTCTATCGTATATAAAAAAGCTATATTTTATGGTATCATATACATATTCTTTAATAGGGTACTGAATAGTTGTTTCAAAATCAGCAATAAGTGATTTATCTTGTCCTTCCGGTTCAAGATATCTTGTTGCGAAATAATGTGGAATAGCTAGTTCTACTGTATCAAAACTTCCATTTTCTTTATTTAAAAGTTCTATAAATAAATTAGCTGTATCATTTTCTTCCAAGTAATAGAAAGTACCATCTTCATACTGGATTCCGATATCACCATCGCCATCCTTAACACTGATTGTAAGTTTCACTTGCTTTACATCATTTCCCAATAAATCGACAGTATTTTCAAATAATAAAGATTTAAACTCAACCTCAGGAATTTCAGGAATTGCCCTAGGGGGCTCACATGCATACACAAAAATGATTACTAAAGCTACAGCTACAGAATATTTTAATTTTTCCATGTTTTTAGTTTTTAATAAAACGCTAAAAGCCCTATTTTATTGAAATTATTTTTTTCTCATGTATATTTGAATTGGAATTCCTGTGAAATCAAATCGCTCCCTTATCCTGTTTTCTAAATAGCGCTTGTAAGGATCTTTTACATATTGCGGTAAATTACAATAAAAAGCGAAAGACGGGCTTACCGTTGGTAACTGGCTCACATACTTTATTTTAACAAACTTTCCTTTTACCGATGGTGGTGGAAATGCATCAATAGCTTCGAGCATTATTTCATTTAAAACAGATGTTTGAATCCGCTGTCTTCGGTTTTCAAATACCTTTTTGGCTTCTTCAAGCACTTTAAATATTCGTTGTTTTGTAATGGCCGAAGTAAAAATAATAGGCACATCTTTAAAAGGGGCAATTCTATCTTTTATTGCTTCAATGTATCTTTCGGTTGATTGATTGTCTTTTTCAATTAAATCCCACTTATTCACTAAAATTACCACCCCTTTTTTGTTTTTTTCAATCAAATGAAACACATTTACATCCTGGGCTTCAACTCCACGGGTTGCATCAATTAATAAAAGGCAAACATCTGCATTTTCAATGGCCCTGATGGAACGCATAACTGAATAAAACTCGATGTTTTCAGAAACTTTTCCTTTTTTTCTTAAACCTGCGGTATCAATTAAGGTAAATTCAAGCCCAAATTTATTGTAATAGGTATGAATAGAGTCGCGCGTGGTACCAGAAATGGGTGTTACAATGTTTCTATCTTCGCCCAATAAAGAATTAGCCAATGAGGATTTGCCTACGTTTGGCCTTCCAACAATGGCAAACTTAGGAATATCAGACTCTTCTTCTTCCTGTTGTTCTTTAGGGAAAAGCTCTACTACCTGGTCTAACAAATCACCAGTTCCGCTGCCACTAATTGATGAAATGCAATATACTTCGCCCAGACCCAATCCGTAAAAAACACTGGCATCATAAATTCTTTCATTATTATCTACCTTGTTGGCCGCCAGTACCACCTTTTTATCACTGCGCCTAAGTATTTGTGCAACAGCATCATCCAAATCGGTTATTCCGCTTATAACATCTACTAAAAACACAATCACATCGGCCTCATCTATTGCAAGCATGGCTTGTTTTCGTATTTCTTCTTCAAAAACATCATCCGAGTTTACTACGTAACCTCCTGTATCGATTACCGAAAAATCATAGCCATTCCAGTTGGATGTACCATAATTTCGGTCTCGTGTAACGCCACTGCTTTCGTGTATGATAGCATCCCTGGTCTGGGTAAGGCGGTTAAATAATGTTGATTTCCCCACATTAGGCCTTCCCACTATTGCAACAATATTATTCATTTCTTATTTTTTAGTTAAATATCCTCTTAACACCCTGCTAATTTCCTTTGCCTCGATTGTTAAGTCTACTTTTTCGTTGAGATATTTCTTTCCGACTTCAATTTTTGTAAGATAATCACTACAGCTCTCTGAAAGCTGTTCGCACCTTGAAACAACAATCCTATCCAACTCACGATTGTTATCAATTGCATCAATAAAAGAAGAATACAATTGATTAGCCGTATCTAGCAACATCCTTGAATGTTCGCTGGCCAGTCCGGCATCAATCAATGTTTTTACAAAACTAAAAACATCTACCGAAAAAGCATAAATTCGCGACTCATGTTTTTTAAAATCATCTTCTGTCATTTGTTAGATATTAGAAAGTAGAACCTAGAAATTAGTTATTAGAACTTTGCTTTGCAACTTTTGTTTACTTTTTTCTAGAAATTAACAAAAACAAACTCAAACGTTGTTTCATATAATTCATTTTCAATAAAATAACATCAAGGTATTATCATTAATTATCTACAACTACTGATCTTCCAAGACAAAGTTCTAATTTCAAATACACCAAATTCCAAATCACTGATAACCAAACCTTTTCAGCGATTGTTGTTTATTCTTCCAATCCTTATCCACTTTTACAAACAAGCCTAAAAAAACCTTTTTCTCAAAGAATTCTTCAATGTCTTTTCGTGCCATCGTCCCAGTTTTCTTTAATGCCCCTCCTTTATGACCAATAATAATTCCTTTTTGTGTATCTCGTTCAACATAAATCACTGCCCTGATGTGGATAATATTATCATCTTCTTTAAACTCTTCTACCTCAACTTCGGTAGCATACGGAACTTCTTTTTTGTAATTTAACAAAATTTTCTCGCGAATTATTTCTGAAACAAAAAAACGCTCACTTTTATCTGTTAGCTGATCTTTTGGAAAATAAGGCGGACCTTCGGGTAATAGTTCGTAAATTTTATCGAATAAATTAGCAATATTAAAGTTTTCGGTTGCACTGGTTGGCAAAATAAAAGCATCAGGTAAAATTTCCTTCCAGGTATCGACCAGTTTTTCCAATTTTTCCTGATCGGCCAGATCAATTTTATTAATCACCAAAATAACAGGCACTTTTGTATTTTTCACCTGCTGAACAAACTCTATATTTTTATCAATGGTTTCAAATACATCCGAAACATACAAAATCACATCGGCATCTTCCAACGAAGATCTTGAAAATTTAAGCATGGACTCATGCAATTTCGAGCTGGGTTTAAGTACTCCGGGAGTATCCGAGTATACTATCTGAAAATCAGCACCATTTACAATCCCCATAATTCGATGCCGGGTAGTTTGCGACTTGGAAGTAATTATTGATAACTTCTCTCCCACCAATGCATTCATAATGGTTGACTTACCAACATTTGGGTTTCCTACTATACTTACAAAGCCAGATCTGTGTTTTTCCATATTTACAACTTAAACATCAAGGTAAATTTGTATGCAAAGTTATCACTATTATTTGAATATGAATAAGGTCCGTAGCGATAAAATGCACCAACACCAAGTCCGACAATTTTAAAAGTCCTGATTAGATAGTTAACAAGCAGCCCCGACTCATAATAGCCCTTTTCAAGCGTATTAAACTCAATAGCATTATGGAGGCCTGGTTTTTCAAGTTGTCCAAATCCTACACTGGTAGTTAGCACCACTTCGGGTTTAAATTTTTGGGCTTTAAACAAAAGTGTGCCAAAATCCTGACGAAAGTGAAAGGAAACAAATTCATCAGATAAAAATTCGTTCATACGCATGGTTGAAAAGCTATTGGCTGTTTCAAGGTTTAAGCCATAATAGCTTCCGTGCCCATTATAAAGCATAAAATAAGGCAGTTCATCACCAAACACTTTTGCGGCAACCAGCTGTATATTGGTCCGTCCAAAGGCCTTTGTTAAAAAACTAAGGTTTAATTTGGCTTCAAGCTTTGAGTAATCAAAATCGCTATTGAAGGTTTTAACACCTTTTATGTAATTTATGTGCAAAACAGGTGAGTTATACATATCGGAAGCGAATAGTTCGCCGGCAACAAAAATTTTGCTCTCGTTAGGAGCATACTTTAACTGCAAACCCGTTTCGTGAAAATAATATTTAGCAAGTGGTTGATTAAAATCACCTGCACCAGAAAAAGTATACGTGCTGGTATTTTGCAGTGTTGTCTGTGAAGCGAAAACATTTACTTTCCATCGTTTTAGTGCCCTAAACTGAAAATTAACCGAATAACTTTCGTTGTAAGTCATGTCTTTGATAAAAAAACGGCGGTAAAATTCAGACATGTTCATCCCGCTTTGTTCCTCAAAAAAACTGTAACCCGCCGATTCTTCCACATCATATTTATAACCTGCATTGAGCACTGCCTCATGCTTAGGACTTAAATTGAAACGAATACTGCTTCCATATTTCCACTGCTCATCATTAAAACCATATGCCCCATAACCAGCAATACTAAAAAAAGACGACACATTATCATTGGTTTTTAACCTTAAACCCGGCCTGCTTCCTTCGTAGTCATTAAAATCGAGCAAGCTAAACGGGTCAAAATCAACCACTTTCAATGGAATATATCCATAAGAAAGTGTTTTTATGGTTTTTACTTTCAGATCTAAATTATGCTTTTCTCCAAGGCTGTCGATAACCGCGTAGGTTTCTTTTTCCTTTGTGTTTAAGGTATCACCCCTAAGCTTGTTCCACACACTATCATTTCGAGTAAACGCTTTTTTGGCCACCACCATTTCAAGCCCGGAGAACTCCTTATCCTTAAATCTTTCATTCAATTTAACATCCTTGATGTAACTTTTGCTTATGGCAACTAATGGAAAACGGTTGCCTTTTGTTTTATTCAGCAAATTACTAAACTCAATATCAGTATTCAGCTCGTTTGGGAACCAGTGTTTATCATTTACCAACTTGTAATTTTGAACAATTTTCACATTCACCAGTCCAATTTCTTCAACAGGCTCTGCCACGGCACTTTGGACTGCATATTTATACGAGTTTATATTCAACACCCCCTGCATTCCCTCAAAATTCTTTCCTTTTTTGGGCCTGAAAGAAATGCTAAAAACCGTATCGCCACGTTCGGTATAGGTGGTGTCTTCGATATTAAAAAAATAGCGATTTGTTGACCCCCTGCTTATTGGGTTTACATATCTGCTATCGAGCAAGGTAAACATATCATTGTAAAAAGAGAAAGATTGTAACTGCGTTGAAAGCAATACCAGGAAAGGTTCTTTTAGTCCTGACACCCGACTTATAAGGATTTTTTCATTTTTTTTGCCCGGGCGTTTATATTTGAACTCGCTAACGGATTCCGACATAAATAAATGCTGACGATTAACAAGCTTTTTAATCCTTAGATAGGTAGAATCCACTTTTGAGGTATCTACATTACCAATAGAATCTTTTTTTACCGGCAGGCGCATTTTCTCCAAATCAATGGTGTAAAACGTTTTATGGTAGGCTTTGTATGAGTAGCTCTCCAGTTTATCCGGATTATTTTCTTTTCTATTTTCAAGAACAGCCCTGATAATTCTATGAGCAGGGTTTTCACCTGGGAAGACGATTACCTCACCAATATCAAAGGTTTTTTTGGTCATTTTTACTACCAAATTTTGCTTGCTAAGTAATTGGGTTTTACTATAACTAACAGACTGATAACCAACATAACTAAATTTAAGAAAATCAACCTCTGCAATATCAGAAACCGTAAATTCTCCATCAATATCACTTGTTATACCCTTGTTAGCAGAGTTGAAAATAATGTGTACAAAAGGAAGTGTTTCTCCGGATTTTGTATCAATTACTTTACCAGTTATTTTGTGCGTTTGCGAAAAGGTGTTAAGAGCATTTAAAGATAAAAATGTAATTAACCAAAGGTTAATCCAAAACTTAAGGTTCATTGGTTGTTCTGTTTGTTTTGTTTGGGACTAAAATAGTAAAAAGTATTTAGAAAAAGTTTTAAGACTGGCGCATAGTCATGACTATTTAACAAGGATATTTCTTTTTTGCCACCTATTTTTCACGATTGCAAAGACTATTAAAAACGTCATCAAAAAGACTGCAATTATCCCAATATAATCTCCATTTTTTGCATAAAAAGTAAGTTGGTCATTAGATGTAACCGTGCCAGTCAATGTTTCTTCTTTCCAGGGAGCTATTTCAGAAATTATTTCACCTTTTTGATTAATAAAACAACTTACACCAGTATTAGCCGACCTCACAACCGCACGCCTTGTTTCAATTGCCCTTAGTTTTGAATGCATTAAATGTTGCTTGTAACCAGGCGTATCACCCCACCAGGCATCGTTGGTAATTACAGTAATGAAATTAGCTCCATTCTTAACAAACTCCGAAACAAACTGGCCATAAACCGATTCGTAACAAATAACTGGCGCAATACTTACTCCCTTATCAACCAAAGTAAATACTTTTCTATCACTATCAATACCCAGCGAAGTGGTGTAACCTCCAAAATCAAGGTTCCAGGTTTTAAGAAACGAAAAATATTTTTCGAAAGGCATTTTTTCCACTCCAACAACCAGTTTTGATTTATGATACAGTTGAATTTGTGTTTCGGAATTAATCATAAATGCAGTATTGAAGAATGAGGTATCAACACCATTCAAACGATATGAATAAAAACCACCAATAACTGGAATCAAAAAGGAATCAACCAGCTCATTTACAAGCACTTCAACAAAAGCATCATCTCCTGATTTTCCTTCATCTAAATATGCAGGAAAAGAACTCTCTGGAAATATTATACAATCAATATTTATAGCTACTGAAGCTTGAGCTAACTCTATTTGGTGAATATTTTGTTGCTCAAACAAAGAGGCATTGTACTTTTCTGTGTAAGGATCAATATTTGGCTGAACAACTAAAAAAGTTTTTTCTTCACCTAAATATGTTTGATTTTTATAAATGTTTTTTGAAATATAAACAGGTAAAAACATTACCAAGGCTACGATAACAAGAAAAACTAAAGACATTTTTAACTTACTATCAAGTAATTTGCTTATTACTACATAAAGTAAAACATTAACCAGCAATATCCAAAAGGTACCACCCAATACACCTGTATATTCATACCATTGTATCCACTTAGGTAGCTGGCCCAACCAGTTGCCAAGGTTCATAAATGGCCAGGAAAGCTCCCAGTGATAATGGACACACTCAAAAGACAACCAACTCATTATCAACGCAATAATACCAAACACTAATCCTAAAGCTTGCCTGATTTTATAAGCCAATGCCACCACCGCTGCCATGACCATTGAATTGAGCAAAAATATGATGACACCCCCTAAAAAAGATGAAAGGGTTAGCCACCAGACGGTACCCAAATGAAAAATAAAAAAAGCGAGTAATCCAAACATAAAAACCTGTCGATAGTGCCATGTTTGAATTCTGAAAACAAATAGCAAAGGAACAAAGGCGACAAACAGAGAAATAGCAGGTAAAACGCCATTCCAGCAAACACCTAGCAGGATTCCGGATAATATTGAAAGCTGGTAAGCTTTTGGGTTACTCAAAGCTTTTCTTTTTCTTGTTAACTAAGTAAACGCCTACAAGAATAACACTAATTGAAAGCATTTGTGAAGCAACTAATGTTTCGCCATCAAGCAATCCCCACATAATAGCCACAATTGGGATAATATATGTTACCGAAGAGGCAAACAAGGCGGTTGTATACTTAATCAGGTAATTAAATAAAATAGTTGCCAGGGCCGATCCAAACATGGCCAACAAAAAAACACTGCTAAAACTTTGCAACAAATGTGGACTTTGCATAGCATAGTTGAAATCGGAAGTAAGCAGGTATATACCACCAAACGGGCCAATAAAGGAAAAAGCTATTACAATAATTGTAACTCCATCTAAATCAGAAAGTTTCTGCTTAATAAGGTTAACCGTAAAGGCATAACAAATGGTTGCCAGCACAATAAGAAGTGGATAGAGGTTTTGAACACTTAAATTAAACCCTGAACCAATTAATACTAATGCTGAAGCCCCGATTAAACCCAAAATGATTCCAAAAATATTTTGCCGGATAAACTTCACCTTAAAAACTACCAGCCCAACAAGCAAGGCAAACAAAGGCGTAAGTGAATTTAAAACACCCGCCATTGAGCTACTTACCTGGGTTTGTGCTTTAGTGAATAAAAATGCAGGAATCCCATTGCCAATAAACCCAACTACTAACAATGGTATAAAATGTCTTTTTTTCACCCTTTTTATCCTTTTAAAAAGTAGGGGAAGTAACAATACAAATGAAATAAATATCCTAAACGAAGCCACCTGCATATCACTAAAAGCAAGCAACCCTTTTTTCATTAAGATGAAGGAGCTACCCCATATTATTGCCAGAAACAGGATGAGAGCCCATTGCCATATTTTTTTATTCAAATCTACTAATTGGATGATCGCCTGCATTTTACTTTTTGTTTAGTATTAAGATTTATGCGGTACTGTTCTTACAGGTTCAGCTCTGACAAGATTTTTGAACGCTGTCAGGTTCTTGGTAAAAAAAACAAATCCCGGGAAGCAGATGCCAGCCGGGATTATTATCTTTTTGTTACAATACGAACTATTCTGTTTCAGTATCCGGCTTTCTTGAATAAATTTTATTTTCCAAAAATTCCTGAATCGCAATTAAACTAGGCTTTGGAAGTCGCTCGTAGTACTTTGAAATCTCAATTTGCTCCCTGTTTTCAAAAATTTCCTCAAGATTGTCAGTATAAGATGCAAACTCTTCTAGTTTAGTACTTAATTCACCCTTTATTTCAGCACTTATTTGGTTTGCTCTCCTACTTATTTTTACAATTGATTCATAAATGTTTCCAGTGTCAGCATCCAAATCAATTTGGTTACGTGTAATTGTGCTAACCGGTGCATTTGTTTTTTTAAAATTCATACTCCTTATTATTTTATTTTATTGCTATAAAGATCCTACATTAGCACTTAGATTCCCTAAACGCTTTTTTATATCATCATGAATTCTTGTCACTTCTTTTTCATATTCACTCGTTGGATAAAGCTTGATGAAAGTTTTATATGCTTTTAATGCGTCTTCTAATCTTTCCTGTGTTTTTCCATAAATTGACATCAAAGCATATTTATAGTTTGCTTTAATTATGTAGTAAAGAATATTCTCGCGATACTCAGAATCCGGATAATCTTTTAAACTTGAACGTAATGAAACAACAGCAGCTTTATACTGACCTACTTTGTAATAAAGCATTGCATTATCGTAAGATTTTTTCTCAAGCCTTCTTCTAAGTTCATCAATTAAATCATTGCATTCTTCAATTCTTTCGCTATCGGGATACCTTCCTATATACAACCCAAACTCTTGTATGGCTTTACGGGTAGTTTCCTGGTCGAGCGAAGGTTTTGGTGCATCTAAATAATAACAATAAGCACTCATAAAGTTACTTTCTTTTGCCCACTTACTGTTTGGGAACGAACCTGCAAAACGCCTAAAATAATGTCCGGCAAGGATGTAATCTTTTTGGTAATAATTACAATAAGCAAAAAGGTAAGATACCTCTTCCCCCTTATCTGTCCCTCTATACACCGGTATCAACTGCTCAAAAAGTGCCATTGCCCTGGCATAATCTTTATTCTCGTAATATTCTTTTGCTTTAGTATATTTCAATTCAGAATCTGTGCTTTTTAAAAGCTTCTGATATTTACATGACGTAGCTAAAAGACCAATTGCAATAACAATAATGTAGATAGAAAAATGCCTCATTCCAATATTAAAATTTTAAGTCAAACCGTTGTTTGCTATACTTGTTCTATGTTCTGAATAATTCAACAGCATATAACAAGCGGACAAAGATATAACTTTTTTTAAAACTAAACGGGGATTTGTTTTATTTATTTCCTTCGATGGGCTTAGAGCTTAACCTGTTATTACTGTTGAGGTACTAGTGTTTTTGAAACTGGTAACCTGGCACAATACACCTTATACACCCATGATGCTTTATTAGCACTACTGGTAACGCAAACCGTAACGGTACTGTCTTTGCTTTCGTATTCTACATAAGGACTCCAGATGCCCTTATTGAACTTTTTGGTGGAATAAATCAAACTCTTTTCCGAAACCTCAGTAAATCCTCCTTTGTAAATATCAAGCTTTTGCATGGTACTAAAAAAGTTGATCCAAATCTTAAAACGGCCTTTGGGAAGATTCATTTTAAAGGTTTGGTAGTTTACTTTTATTTTATCTGTTTCAATCAATGTGTTGCACGTTGCAATATTTTGATTTATAGAAACAGAATCATCCTTAACCAACTTGATGGTAAAAACGCTATCGAGTTGATAGTTGTGTTTTTGTGTTAAAAGTCCAAGTTTGGCAACTTCATAACTTACTGGCAATTTATTCTCAACAGATTTAAATTTTGCAATACCGTCTTTATCAGTGGTTTGTTCAAATGCAGTATCGTTGTATACAAGTTTCACCCTACTATTAGTGATGGGTTCATCTGAACCACTCTCAACAACCTGGAAATAATAGGTATTGATAATAAGGGTATCTTTTTTAGGCTCTTCTTCTTCAACCGAAGCTGAATCACTGGTTGAAAAATCTGAATTTGCGTAAAAAATCCCCAGAATAATGATAACGATAATAGGAATTAGCCAAAAATACAGCTTTGGGCTAGAAGTTTTTAGCACCACCTGATGCATTTCATCGTCTTCCTGGCAAATAAATTCGGAACTAGTGCTTACACCACGAACATCAACAAATACATTTATTTTATCGCCGATTAACACATCATCAACCATTACTTCACCATACTGGTTGGTGTACTTATTTCTTAAATTATCTCCATATTCAAGTTTTACAACGGCATTTGGAATTGGCTGTGATTTTGAGTTTACTAAACGAAATTTCATGCGTACCTGCGAGTCGTATTTTTCAGCTCCCTGATTAAAGGCCAGTGGTTTTTCACCATGCAGGATGTATTCATCAACATTGCTTTCGCACTTAAATTTATGCCAGGGTAAGGATTTCCCAAAAATCATCTGTTTACATTCAACGGTGCTGTCAACTTTTACATCATTTATAACAATGCACCCATCATTATCGGTAACAGACTCAAACTCATCACCACCCACTTTAAACCTTACATCAGCTCCTCTAATTAACTGACCATTTTTATCTACCAGTTTAAACTTCATAAAAGTAAAATCAAAGTCTTTATCAACAGAAATAAAATACTGCGCCTTGTCTTTTTCACATTTATTTATTTCTACATTAACTTCCTCACCATTATGCAATTGATACACCTTTACATTTGTATTAACAGGGATTTTCTCCAGAACAATCTGTCCGGTATTATCACTCACTATTTCAACCTGCTCATTTAAATATTCAAAATAAATAGTTGCCCCAATTACTGATTCATCCTCTTCATTAGTTGTTATAAAAATCATATCCACCAAAGGGGCAGTTAAACTAATTTCAGGAACATCGCCCTCTTTAAAGGCAAATCTATGCATATCATCTTCATGAATATAGCAAACAACCTCATCACCTTCTGAAGCATCGAAATACTCAACAATACCCTCACTATCTGAAACAAGGTTTACGGATACATTATTTACAACAAAAGTGATTTCAATATTCGGAAGTATTTCGCCATGTACATCAGTGAATTTTATCTTCATCTCAGAAAACTATCTTTTAAACATTTGATTAGAATAGCAAAGCTCGTTCCAATTTAGGAATATGCAGCCATTTTTGAGCTTATCGTAGCACAAATTTGATAAAATTAAATGTAAAGATAAAATTACAAATCAATTATTTATAGAGTTTTAATAAAAAAATACCTGCACCACAATAGGCACAGGTATAATTATATTCTTAAACAATGCTTTCTATTCGGCCTCCTCTTTCTTTTTTTCAATTAAATAGTAGGCAATTAAACTTGCGCCACCAAATAAAAGAATCATAGAGAAATAAGGTACTGGCTCCTCAAGGTTAGTTGATACCGCAAGTATGTTTCCTGCTAAAATACCTATTCCAACCCCAACAAAAAACATCCCAAACTTTAGTACCGAAAAAGGTTTGCGTCCTGTTTTAAAGATGCTTGCATCAGCGCCTTTTTCTATCAAAGCCATTCGTTCTTTATTTCTTGTGCTAAAATACATATATACTATTAACACTACGCTGGCAAAAAATGCCAAAGGAATCATGATTTCTTCCATTATTCTTTTTTTTATTTTTTTAAAACTTGTTGTCTGTTTATTTTGACGCCTTAAAAAAAAGGCAGGTTACATTTTTTTGCTAATTTCTTTTTAAAAATGCAACTAAGTTTTATAAATCCGCATCAATCTTCTTTTTCTCAATAAGGAAAAAAGTTATCAGGCTTGCTCCACCAAACAGCAGGATCATTGAAAAGTAAGCTACGGGCTCTTCTAATGATGAAGAATAGGCCAATAAATTTCCTACCAATACGCCTACGCCAATGCCAACAAGAAACATCCCCAGTTTAAGTGTTGGGAATGGTTTATGTTTTATATTGAACATGCCTGCATTCTCGCCTTTTTCAATCAGCGCTAGTCTTTCTTTGCTACGACCACTATAATAAATATATACAACCAATACTATGCTTGCAAAAAACCCTAAAGGGATCAATATTTCTTCCATGTTATTAAATTTACCTGTTAATAATTTGCTTATCAATATCTTTGACGCAACAAAAAAGGTACAGGTTACAATTTTTTAAGAAAATTATCATTGCAAGAATGAATATTTTGAAGAAATTATAAAAAAACAGTTATTGAAACAACCCCAACCATTTGCAGTGGCGACCAGATAAATCATTAATCTGAGATAATAAGTGGATTAAAGATGGCCAACAGCTAATAGATTTGCCTGGGGCAATCAGGTTTAACTTTTTCCTCTCCGATTGAGAAACTTCATTTTTTTCTGTTCCGTGTCATTTATGGACAGGTATTATTTTTCACTGTTAATTTTGGCTTGACTCAAAACGAGCCAAAAGGTCAAGGCTCCATAAAAAACCGGCCCCATCTCTTGCAAAGCCTAAGTGTGGCAGGGCGATCTTCGAAACAAGTTCGAAGCCTCCCGGTCCTTCTAAGGCTTTGCTGCATACTGTAAAAGTTTTTTATGAGGCCGGAAGGAAACACCCTCGTTACTTTTATTCCATTTTTTTTGTGGGTAACTACTCAGGTACACTTATCTAACTTTTAAAAATATCTCAAAAAGCCTTGTCACAAAACTTCAGATTTAAATAGGCAACTTTGGGAGGTTGTCGTATTTGCCACCTCTACACCAGCATACACAGTTACACCACAAGCA
>JBNKJW010000044.1:0-3975 GCA_050291445.1 Bacteroidales bacterium
AACAGCTGATGTTGAACATAAAACAAACCTGCTTACTTCGCTGGTTAAATAATTGGGAAACTTCATAGCTGGTAACTTCGTGTAAAATTATTGCAGGTTGTAAAGATGCTTTTTAACTTTAAAATGTCATTAAAACAACCATTACCCAAAAAGAATATACTTACCTGACTATGAAGACAATAAAGAATGCTTCCCTATTCCTTTTATTCAATTTTCTTATTATCGGATTTACCTATTCTCAAGCAGCAAATAAATTTTCAAAGAAAATTACAAGCTACTTATCAAAAGATGAAGTTGAAAAAGCCGAAGAGTTTTGCAATCAACAGAAAAGTGAGCAAGACAGGGCTGAATGCTATACCCTAATGGGCAATAGTGCCTTAGATGAGCTGGAGTATTCCAGGGCTATGAAATACTTTAAAAAGGCCAAAAACAATGACAAACTGTACGCAACATTGTTAAAAGCGATAGAAAGTGGTAACCAGGAATTGATCAACAACTACTTGATCAGGGTTGTAAAAGAAAATACACAGTCGAACAACGAAAGCGAAATAACCAATAAAGCATTTTTACCAATAGCCAAAATCTGCTACAAAAAGAAAGATTTTAAAAACGCAGGTTATTATTACGAAAGAGCGGGTATTAAGCAGCTTAGTATTGAATGTAAAGTGGTTCATGCTATTAATACCAAGGATTACATTACGGTAGTTGAACTATCTGAAAAAGAGACCATTGGACTAAAAAACACCCTACAGGTATACAAACAGGCAGCTGAGCAATACTTTGCCAAAGGCGATTACCAAAACGCAGCTAAATGTTACGACAAAACAGGCAATAAAACAAAAGCAAAACTTTGCTTTAACAAGGAAAGAGAGTTGGAGTTAAAAAAATCCTTTGCAGCTGTGCTTGCCAATAAATTTGAATTTTCAGAAAGCCCTTTAACTATCAAAAAAAAGCTTGATGTTCTCTCTGCTGAAGTTAATACGTTTGAACAAATAGCAAAACAATACGAACAAAATGAGTATAAAATAGAAGCTGACAGCTGGCGAAGCTTTTCAAAACTTTTTATACGGGTTGTTAAAGAGAGTAATAATGGCTGTATACATATAAAATCAACAAGCAAAGACCTTGGAGATGGAAAAATGCTACTAGTTGAAGCCTGGAAGCAAATAAACGAAATTGCCAATAAGAAAAAGGTTAACTTATCAATACAAGATCAGGAAAGCCTGAAAACAATTGTTAAAAAGATTGAACTTTTAAAGAAAGATTATAGTCAAAAGGCTCAAAGTATGGCAAATAAACAGCTTGAAAAATTGGGTATTACAAAGCTTAAGACTATTCATCAGTTCCCTGCGGCTATTGAAGCCGCAAAAAAGCTAATTGATGACTATTTTATTAACATAAATACAAAGGAAACCCCACAACATACATCCTGGCTGCTTTTTGGCATTGTAAATAAGATGGTTGCAGGAATCAACAGTAAATTGGATGAACTTGATAGTTCCGCTCAATCAGCAGCTATAAAAGATAAAGTAGCTGAGCAAAAATCAGCTTTTGAAGGATACTTCCTAGATAAACTAAAAGGCGCTGTTTATACTGCTAAAAGTTGCACCCCGATCACTTGGGCTAACCACCTGTTTCTGAAAGTATTAAAAGAAAAACTCAATTAGTTTTTGTCGTTATTTCACTGCCCATTCCGGAAAGACTGAAAGATTGATATCAAAAACCAGTTGCCCCCAAAAGTACATGATCAGCGAAATAACAATTACACCTATAATATTTAATAAGAAACCGGTTTTCATCATTTCAGCAATTTTTAACCGATTGGTGCCAAAAACTATTGCATTAGGTGGGGTAGCCACAGGCAACATAAATGCCAGCGAAGCTGCAAGGGTGGCTGGTATCATTAAAAGCAAAGGGTTAATGTTAATTGAAACAGCTATTCCAGCCAAAACAGGTAGCAACATTTCTGTAGTTGCTGTGTTGGAGGTCAGCTCTGTCAAAAACGACATAAACAAAGCTATCAACAAAACAATCAAAAGGGGATGAACAGATGAAATGATGGTCATTCTTTCTCCCATCCACAACGCCAAACCCGAATTGGCAAAACCCTGGGCAAGGGCAAAACCGCCACCAAAAAGCAGAACAATTTGCCAGGGAAGCCTTAAAATAATACGTGCCTCCAATATATTTTCACCTTTTTTGGCTTTGGAAGGAATCATAAACAGCAGCAGCGAAATGGCTATAGCAACTGTTCCATCATTTAAATATTGAGGTTTAGCAAATAAATTTGACCACCCGGGTAAAACAAAATTGTTAATTGAAATGTTGGATCTGAAAATCCACAACAATGCGAGGGTGATAAAAGCCTCCAGCACAATTTTTTCTTCAAAACTCATTTTTCCCAATTCATCAAATTCCCTTTTTAAGATGTTTGTGTCTTGTGTTTCTTTCTTTTTTGGTCTGTATTTATAATATAGTAACAGCCAGGCAAATAAGAACATGATGATCGAAACAGGCAAAGCAAAAATAAACCACTGCGAAAAGGTTATTTCAGGGCCATTTTTAAAAATAATAGTAAATATCCTGGCAAAGGATAAATTAGGGGGTGTTCCAATCAAGGTGGCTATTCCTCCAATTGATGCACTATAAGCTATACCAAATAAAAACCCATAAGAATAATTTTTTCTTCCTGAAAAAGAGGCTTTTTCTTCAAATTTTGCAATTACTGACATGGCAATAGGCACCATCATCATAGCCGTTGCGGTGTTTGACATCCACATGGATAAAAAGCTAGTGGCAAGCATAAATCCAAACAAGATCCTGCCATAACCCGAACCTGTTATTGTCAATATTTTTAGAGCAATTCGCCTATGAAGTTTGTGTTTTTCCATAGCCAAAGCCATTAAAAAACCACCAATAAACAAAAAAATAACATGATTAAAATAAGCAGACGAAATTGCTTTACCATTAAGCACACCCAAAGCAGGAAAAAGAACAACCGGAATTAGTGCAGTAATACCAATAGGAATGGCCTCGCTCACCCACCATACTGCCATTAAAACAGCAATTGCCATAGTTGCGGTTATTTCAGGCTTACCTGGTTCTAAATCAGACAATAGCCAAATAGAAAAGAACAATAATAAGCCTAGCCAAAAACCGATGCTTTTAGCATTTAATTTTTTCTTTATGCTCAAACTTACCAAAACATAACATATTGACAATCAATAGATTAACAGCAAGAAAGAGAATTAACTAACCAGATAGTCTAATGCTTCCTCTTTGGTGTCAAATGGCACCTGTTTTTTCGTTACAAAAACGTTGTACCCATTCAGCAAGAGTCTTTTTAAGCCAACAATTCCAATTACTGCTGTTTTTGCCGTTTTATCATCAAACAATTCCTTGTATTTTTTAGCTTGTTCTACAAAATCATTGCTAGGGTTGGCTCCGGTAAAATCATTTAATACTAAAAAAGACTCATTCGATTTTTCATACTCTCTTCTTACATCATTAAGCAATTTCAGCATTTCGTCAATGGTCTTACATTTAGAGTAATCAATAAAAAGTATTTTTTCCCCTTTGTGCTTAATATATGAAAATGGCATATCGTAAGATTTTATACCAAACTGCTGTTAGTAATTGGTTCGCTCCACAAACTTGTAAACCAAAACTGCCAGTCGATCGGCATATACAAAGCCAGTTTAAAATTTCAATTTACAATATTTCAAACTGGCTTAGTATAAATTCAGATTATTACCTAAAGTTAAAAAAAAACTATTGATATTCAGATTTATTTATTTAAAAATAGTTGTTCCTCTTTCAAAACAAGTCAACTTTTATATTAACCTGAGTTCGATTAAAAATATTCACACAGTTTGAATTAATTTTTAGCAGAAATTGCAACAAATTTTTGAAGGACTATCGGGATAGTTCTAGAAAAATTGGTGTGATTTATGCAAAAATTAATCAAATCTAATA
>JBNKJW010000045.1:0-13041 GCA_050291445.1 Bacteroidales bacterium
AAAATTAACTAAATCTAAAAAGAAAAGTCATAATCATACCATCTCTGCACTGAAAATTTCTTAAAATAACCCGTTATTATTTCAAAATTTTCAGTGCAGATCTAGCACAATTATGACTTTCTGTGCCCATTATTTTACATCGAACTCAGGTTATTACATTGTTAGCCCAATCAATAACTGCATTTCGGGGTCCAAACTCCAACATTAAAATTGCAATTTCAGCTTTAGGTGTTTTTATCAAATGGTACGTATTATCCGATTTTCCTTCTTCAAAAGCACCTCCAAAGGTTTGCATTTTTTCAAACTTTTCCACAGGAAAATATTGATTAAATATCTCACTGTTTCGGGTGCCTTCCAAATAGTCATGATTACCAGGTACAACTGCGTAATTAATCCCTGCATTATCTAAATCTGCAAAACCATCGAGGGCCGTTAGCCATTCCTGCTCTTCAGTTGCAAAACTTTTAACTATATCGCCTTCGTGGGCAACAAAAAGAATGTTTAAAGTTGTTTTATTAGTGGCCAGCCATTGTGTTTGGGCTTTGAAAATTTGTTCTTTCCAGGCAATATAGGATTGTGTATCGGGCATAAACACGATTGCAAAATCTCCTTCGCCAGTAAGAACAGGTTTGGTATCAGGAACTGATGAATTATCTTTTTTACAGCCTAAAAACAGCATGCTAACCAATAAGGCTAACAAACAGACACTTTTTTTTTGATTAAACATTAATTTTGAATGGTTGGTTAGGACAAACAAGATACATTTGCAACACACTTAAAATCAGGTACTTTGATATAACCCTTCAACAATACTAATTATTCATGTATTCACTTTTGGTTCTGTCTTCAAGGTAAAACACATCGTAAAGTATCTCATCTTTGTCATGTTTGCCGATTTTCAAAAATTTGCCAATTTTTCGTCCAATTTTCGAACCTGCCTTATGAATCTCGGTTTTCTTTAATATTTCAAACTCCTTTTTCTCATCTTTAAGAAGAAGTACATTCATATCAATATCGGCAATTGAATCAGCAGTGAAAACAATTCTTATATGTTGCTCCTCTTTGTAAGGTAAATTGTCATAAAAGACTTCCTTTATTGGAATCATATTTTCCACCTCGCCATTAAAAATAATTTTAAATTTGGCATCATCCAGTAAAGTATAGATTTTTATACTTGCCTGACTAAATGAAACAACTGAAAATAAACTAAATATTAATAAAATTGCTATTTTTTTCATGATTATAGTTTTATTGATTTTAATACAAATATACTAAAAGCTTTTTTTTATAGATTTACCAGTAGGTACTTCCATATTCCTTAAGTCAAGATTGGGTTTTACCACCCAGAACCCCTGGATGAACTGGATGCCATCCTGCGACATGTCTGGCCCATAATACATGTACTGCCCTGTGAACTTTTTGTGCGAGGGTGCTAAATGATCATAAACAATCATTTTTAATTTGTTATCATAACGCAGCATCATTTTTACCTGTTTACCAAACTCAAATACCAGCCTGTTTTTTACACCCTTTTCCATTTTAAAAATGGGTGGGCCCAAAACCAGCTTGTTTCCATCAATGTAAAAACATTCTACAATCTTTTTATTCGTAAAATTATTGTTGCCATCCCAGCCAAGCAGGGTGTAATATGTTTTTTTTCCTTCTGTAGTAGTTTCAATGTGGTAGTAAAGTGCACCATACCAATTTTCATCATCCAATTTCTTAAATTCCGGTTGTTCTATTTTTCCTGAAGCATCCAGTAGTTTAAAAAGTTTGAGTTTTTTCCTTCTTTTATCAAGTTGCTGAATGTATGCAAAATACTCATAATCACCATCTTGCCTAGGTATATTCCAACTTACCACCCTCACCAGGCTATCGGAAGCAGTCAGCTTTGATACATTTCTTAAACTATCAAAAGGATAAGCAAACGATGCTTTATTTGGAAGCACTTTATCAAATAAACCAATGATTTTATTGTTGATAATTTGTCTTTCAGCATCTGTTTGCGCAGTAACCAGTTGCTTAAATGCAAGTTGAATGCTGGTTTCGTATTGTTTTACAGAAAGTTCTTCTTGTGAAGCAAGTTTCCCAACAGTAAAAACAAAAACTACAATTGTAGCATAGAAATTCAATTTGCTGTTCATTTGTTTGATTTTTTATTTAATCTAAAACGAATCAATGTAAGCCTAAGTATACTTTCTTTGTTAAAAGTTTATAAGAATTCTGCCAACTTATTCTTTACTAATTTTATTTATTAGCGATTTTATTTCCTCAATTGCTGCCTTTGAGCCTATCGAACTATCAGAATTTTTAAATTGTTGGTTAATTTCAACCAGGCAATTCCTCACCTCCTCGCTAATTTCATATTCGGTATAAACTTCGTTTATTTCTTCTTTCATCAACTCCAACTGGGTAGTTTCTTCAATATGTTCAGGTAAATTATCCGGATCTTCTCGTAATTGCTCAATTCTTTTGCTGTGCTTTTCAAGAGCCTGTAGTTTTGATTGTGCAATTGATTCGTCATCCTTTTTTTGTTTGATTAACAACATCTTATCCTTCGAAATCCCGTATTTTTTAATCAAGCCTTCGTAAAGTTGAATTTTTGCTTTTCGCAATTCTATTTCATCCAGGTACCCCTGCACTACTTCATCGCACTTTTCAACCACCAGTTTGTCTATTGAGCTATTTTCATCAAGCCTTCTTATTTCCTGATACATTTTTAGTTCTTCGTACCAAAATCGTTGAGGAACTTCAAAAGAATCCCTTATTGCTTCAATGGCCCAGTTCCTTATTTGCTCAATTTCTTCTTCTGCCTTTTTTATTTCTGATTGACAGTTGGCAATAGACGCTCCGAGTTTCACCAGAATATCTTCTTCCCTCGAAACCCGTTCTATATCAGCAGGTTTGTTTGATTTAAATAGATTTTTTATCCAGCTCATTTTATCATAAATTAGTATGCTTGGGCACGCTCAGCATAAATATTTGATGTATTGGTGATTTAAAATTTATCACCTAAAATATATAAGCAAACAAATATACAAATTGCAAGAACTAATTTTGCCAAGGCTAAAGGTTCTTCAATAAAATTTGTGACCAATACTAAATGACTAATAACCAATGAGTAAATTTCACTTCATCCCCCTTATTTTTTTTATTTTCTCATAAGCTTCATTAACCTCTTGCACCCTTTCCATCATTTCTTTTCTTAGCTCTTCTGTTTTGTGCATTGCACGATCAGGGTGGTACTTTTTCACCAAATCGCGATAGGCTTTTTTTATTTCGTCATTACTTGCATTGTTTTGAATTCCTAATATAAAAAAGGGATTATTTGCCTGGGCAAAAAACTGCTGAAAGAACCTTCCGGAACCAGCTTTTTTATGGTTTTTTTGGTACTGTTCGTAAGTTTCACCAGCCTCATCTTTATTAATTACTTTTGATTTAATAAAATGAAAACGGTTTTTTCCAATTCGCAAATACTTCCCAATCTTTAATAACACATCTTCTTCAACCTGAGAATACTCGCCATCTGAAGCAGCCATTGCAAATAATTGATACATCATTGTAACCCGGTAATTCGATTTCATTTTTACAAGTGGTTTACAAATCTGAAAAACACTTTCATCTATTCTTGGTTTTGATTGAATGAATTTTTCAGTGGCCTTTCCAATATCGTCACCAAACTCTTTTGCAATGTAATTCTTCAACTTATTGTGTTCATTTTCAGAAATATCGCCATCTGCGGTAAAAATTTTAATGGATAGTTTTACAAAGGCCACCCCTACTGGCCCGGCAGCCAAATAGATTTTAAAACCCGGATTAACAAATTCAAATAACACCCTGGGCCCAACTGAAATTCCTAAAACATAAAACAATATCATTAACATAACTGTTCCTTCTCCACCAAGAGAAAGTGTAGCCCCCATAATAACTGCCAGAACAATTCCTGCAGCTCCAATAAGAATTTTTGTACCGTTGTAATAAGTATTCAATTTATCTTGTTCAATTTCGTTTTATTGCCCGCAAGGATTACTATTTGAGTAGGTTGTTTAAGACCTCAAATCTAATAATTGGCCCCTAAAGCTAATAGTTTTTTACTAATAACCGTGGCTCCATCATCTCTTGAATGGAATATTTTACGCCTTCACGCCCGAAACCGGAGTTTTTTACTCCTCCATATGGCATATGATCAACCCTGAAAGTTGGCACATCATTTATAATTACCCCTCCAACTTCAAGATTCTCGAAAGCAAAATCCATTTCACTGATTTTATTTGTAAAAACACCAGCCTGTAAACCATATTCTGAATTATTGACCTCCTCAATTACTTCTTTAAAATTTTCAAACTTTTCTAACGTTACCACTGGCCCAAACATCTCCAAAGAACAAACCTTCATTTTAGGGTTGGAGTCAGTAAGCACCGTTGGTTCAAAATAACCGCCATCCCTTTTCCCTCCACAAAGCACTTTTGCACCATCATTTACCGCTTCGTTTACCCACGACTCCACTCTTTTGGCATTTTCTTCGTCAATCATGCTCGAAATTTCCGTAGATTCTTCAAGTGGGCTGCCAAACTTTAAGTTCTTAACCCTTTCAATAAATACTTTTGAAAAAGCATCAAATACCGAAGAATGTACATATATTCTTTGCACATGGATACAAACCTGCCCGGAATAGGCAAACGCACCCATTAAAATGCGGTCAAGCGCTTTATCAATAGCTGCGGTTTCAGTAACAACCACTCCGGCATTACCACCCAGTTCAAGAGCTACTTTTTTCTTTCCTGCCTCATTTTTCATCTTCCACCCCACCTCCGGCGAACCAGTAAAGCTCAACATTTTTATCCGCTCATCTGTAACCAATGTATTACCGGCATCTCTGTTGGTAGGCAAAATTGACAAAGCCCCTTTGGGCAGGCTTGTTTTATCCAAAATTCGAGCCAGTTCGAGCACCGACAAAGGAGTAGAACGAGCTGGTTTTAAGATAATTGGACTACCAGCAGCAATAGCCGGGGCAATTTTATGTACTGCCAAATTTAAAGGAAAATTAAATGGAGCAATACCCGCCACCAGGCCAATTGGAAAATATTTCACCACTCCTTCCCTGTTTTGTCCTGCAGGAGTCCAATCAAGCGAAAAATACTCTTTAGGTAATCTTTTAGCTTCTTCGGCAGCTATCAAAAATGTTTGCGAAGCCCTTGCAATTTCTCCCAGTGCATAACGCATAGGTTTTCCAGATTCCTGACTCAATACGCTGGCAAGTCTTGTTTTATCCAACAGTATAGCATCTGAAACCTGTTTTAAAATTTCATATTTCTGCCACGAAGGAAGTTGCTTCATCGCCTTTTCAGCAAGTTTCCCCTTTTCAATGGCCTGATTAATTATGCTGTTTTCTGCAAGATAAGTCCTTGCAACAAGTTTTTTAGTGTAGGGATTGTATACTTCAAATTCCTTGGTTGTAGATATAAATTCCCCTGCCAGGTATATTTTGTAGTTTTCCATGAACAAAGTAATTACTGTTTTACTACAAAATTAACCTTATTCTTTTCAAAATTTCAATTTTTCAATCGTAAATCACAAGTCTCACATCTCAAATCTATCCACGAATATCTCCCCTATCTATTTGAAAACTCTTATTTTCTTATTAAATTGCCTTTTTAAGCCGAAGGTAAGAAGACTGGAGCTGAAGTTTAAAGAAGTTTATAATCACACAATTATGGATAAATGCAGCTTGTTAATAATGGTATTGCTAATTTTTATTACAGAAAGCAGTGCCCAAACAATTTTAAAGTTAAACACCACACTTGAAAATGGGCATAAACAAAAAGTTGAATGCAAAGAAGGCACAGTGGCAAGCACTGATTCTGAGGGGGTATTATTATCAGGAACATTGAGCAAAGACCAGGTTTTCTACAATGGTAAAAATGCCCCTGTATATTGTGCAAAAAACTTTCCTGTAATATTTAACAGTCGGGGTGACGTGGTGAGTGCCACTTTATCATTAAACCAAAAGTTTTACAATGGTAAAAATGTTGTAGTGAATTGTTTGCAGGGAACACAGGTTAGTTTTTTTGATTCAGGCAGGCTTGAATCTGCCATTCTTTCTGAAGGAAGGACCTATTACAATGGAAGAAATGCCGAAGTACACTGCATTAAAAACCGGAGAATTATGTTTTATGAAAATGGTACTGTACAATCTGCATTTTTAAGTGCAAAACAAACCTTTTTTAACACTAAAAACCAGGCCAGGCAATTTAACATGGGCAGCATGGTCTATTTTAGTGAGTTGGGATATGTGAATTAACAAAAAACAGCTACTTTTGGGCTTTAAGAAAGTAGTAAAATGAAAGAAAAACATATCCTAATAGGCGTTTCTGCCGGTATTGCAGCATACAAAATTGCCCATTTAACAAGGCTTTTTGTAACTGTCGGGGCAGAAGTAAAAATTATAATGACCCCAATGGCAAAGGAGTTTATTACCCCTTTAACACTGGCCACTTTATCGAAAAACCCAATTCTGGTTGATTTTTTTAATCCTGAAGATGGTAATTGGAATAGCCATGTGGATATAGGTTTATGGGCAGATATTTTTCTGGTAGCACCAGCTACGGCAAATACTATTGCAAAAATGGCTCATGGCGTAGCAGACAATTTGTTATTAACCACCTACCTTTCAGCAAAATGCCCTGTTTTTTTTGCCCCAACAATGGATTTAGACATGTTTAAGCACCCTGCCACACAACACAACATTAGGGTACTTAACGAACGTGGGAACCGATGCATTGATGCCACTAGTGGTGAACTGGCAAGTGGCCTTATTGGAAAGGGAAGAATGGCGGAACCTGAAGAAATTTTTGAGCACATTAAATCTTTTTTTGCGCCTAAACAAAGCTTCGAAAGCAAAAAAGTAATTGTTACAGCAGGCCCAACATACGAAGCAATTGACCCGGTAAGGTTTATTGGAAATTATTCATCGGGCAAAATGGGCTATGCATTGGCACATGAACTAAAAAGGCATGGTGCGGATGTGTTGCTAATTAGCGGTCCTGTAAGTCTTGAAGCACCCGAAGGGGTTCAACTTTTAAAGGTTACTACTGCTGAAGAAATGTACGATGCCTGCGTTAAGAACTATCCAAACCATGATATGGCAATTATGAATGCTGCGGTAGCTGATTTCACCCCTTCGGTAACATATGATAAAAAAGTAAAGCGAAAAGACAATGAAATGAAAATTGAGCTGAAACCAACCCGTGATATTGCTCAAAAACTGGGTGAAATAAAAAGAGATGACCAGTTTTTAGTCGGCTTTGCATTAGAGACTGATAATGAAATAGATAATGCCTTTGCAAAAATGAAAAAGAAAAACCTGGATTGTATTGTTCTAAACTCGTTACAAGACGAAGGAGCAGGTTTTAATTATGACACCAACAAGGTAACAGTAATAGATTCAAATAATAATATCACAAAATTTGAGTTAAAATCTAAGCAGGAAATTGCCCGCGACATAATCAATGAATTAAACAAACAGTTTCATGATGATCAAAAACATTAAAACACTAAAAACCTGGTTACTGACTTTAGCTTTATTTAACATATTTGTTCTAGGTACATACGCTCAGGAACTCAGGTGCAACGTACAAATTCAGAAACCACAGGCTCAAAGTGGGTCAGATCAGCTTTTCCAAAGCATGCAACGCTCTATATTTGAGTTTATGAATTCAAGAAAATGGACCAATCATGTTTTTGAAAACGACGAACGCATTGAATGTTCCATTTTGATAAAAATTTCGGGTTTTTCAGGGAGCCGGTTTGCTGCAACATTACAGGTTATTTCGAACAGGCCGGTTTACGGAACTTCATTGCAAACCCCAATGCTAAATTATAAAGAAGAGGACAACCTTTTTGAATTTGAATACGTACAAAATCAGAACCTTGAGTTTAACGAAAGCAGGCATACCTCCAACCTTACCGCTGTGTTGGCATTTTATGCCTATATTATCATTGGCCTTGATTATGACTCATTCTCCATGCAGGGTGGTACACCGTATTTTAAAAAAGCGCAGCGAATTGTAAATAATGCACAGGCATCCAACGATAAAGGATGGAAAGCTTATGAAGCCAGAAAAAGGGATAACAGGTATTTTCTTATTGAAAACCTAATGAATAGTAAATATGGCGCTGTTCGCAGGGCAAGTTACCGATATCACCGCTTAGGCCTTGATTTAATGCACACTAAGCTCGAAGCAGGCAGAAACGAAGTGGCTGAAAGCCTTAAATTTATCCAACGGGTGTATCGTCAACAGCCTAACCTATTTATAATCAAGTTATTCTTTGATGCTAAGCACCAAGAGCTTATCAATATTTTCTCGGAATCGTTTGTGGCTGAAAAAACCAAAGTGTATAATATTTTAAAAGAAATTGATCCTGCGCATCTTACCAAATACGAGAAAATGGTAAAAGGAGACAATTAATGAAGGTGTCTTAAATGCAACAAAAATGTCATTGCACCGAGGAACGAAGAAGCAACTCTGAAGGACTCAGCGCAGCTAATCTAAAAAAAACGAAGAGTTGTATTTAAAGATTCCTTCGCTCTGCTCGGGATGAAGGCTTTTATGACACCCAGGCTATATTTTAAAGAAATTAATAACCGATTTTAACTCCCCAGCTCTATCGGATAAAGTTATCGAATTTCCTGCAATTTGCTCAGCCGAAGCAGCAAACTGCTGTGTAACAGAGTTAAGCTTTTGAATAGCGTCATTTACCTGGTTGGCACCACTATTCTGCTCAAGGCTGGCTGCTGAAACATCCTGCACCAAGCTAGAAGTCTCTTCAATCCTGGGAAGCAAAGCATTCATTAATTCATCAACACTTTGTGTTACTGATTCGCTTGTTGAAGAAAGCTCAATGATTTCATCTGCTGCATTTTTACTTCTTTCGGCAAGTTTCCTTACTTCACTTGCTACAACAGCAAAACCTTTTCCGTGCTCTCCTGCCCTAGCCGCTTCAACAGCAGCATTTAAAGCCAAAATATTGGTCTGAAATGCAATATCGTTAATAATTGTAATTTTTGCAGCAATTTCTTTAATAAAGTTTAAACTTTCCTTAGATGCTTCACTAACATCTTTCATGTCATTTGCTGCTTCGGTTGAAATGGTATCTGTTTTTCTCGAATTTTGCAAGTTCTGTTCAATGTGGGTGGCAATTTCTTCCATTGCTGATGATACCTCATCGAAAGAAGAAGCCTGCTCACTGGCACCTTGTGAAAGTTTTTCTGAGTTGGCAATCATTTGCTGTCCGGCAGAAAGAATGCTATCTGAAGAAACTTGTAATGTTTCAACTACATTTATAAATTTTTTGCTCAATGCAAGAATTGCTTTTGAAATCCTGCCAATCTCATCGTTTCTTTCAGTAGTGGCTTTGTCAATATTAATATTGAGGTTTCCTTCAGAAAATGTCTTTATGTCTTTTTCTACTTGTTCTAAAGATTTTTTCACCATTCTATTTAAAAAAATAAACCCCACAACAGTTAAAGACATTCCAAGAGGAAAAGCCCATAAAAAATCAATCAAGGATGCTAGACTACCAACCCCATAAGCAATATGAACAATTACTGATTCACTAATAAGCCAAATTAAGCCAATGGTGAAAACAAGGGACTTTTTGAAAATCAACCTCAGTACAACAATTAATAATGGAAAAGCAAGAAGCCATAGCAGTAATGAAAAAATAGCAAAATCAGACATCCGAATAATATTTAGTTAAACATTGTATTATAAAGATACAGAATTTCATGAATTGAGCAATATGTAGAAAAAAAATGTTCTAAAAACAAAACCTTGAGCAGTTGTTGATAAATTTAAGAAAATAGTAAAATAGATTTATTAATTTTACAGCCTGATAACTAAAAAACAATAAAACTTGCTTAATTCTTTATCAGTAAAAAATTATGCACTTATTGACTCAGTAGAAATTGAATTTACTGATGGTTTATCTATTATAACAGGTGAAACCGGCGCTGGTAAATCTATTTTGCTGGGTGCGCTTTCTTTAATCCTGGGTCAAAGGGCAGATGTGAGTGTGCTAAAAAACAAGGAAACAAAGTGCATTATTGAAGGGAGCTTTTCAATAAGTGGCTATGCTCTTGAAAGCTTTTTTTCTCAAAACGAAATTGATTACGAAACAGAAACGGTTCTTCGCCGGGAAATAAACCCCGCCGGAAAGTCAAGGGCTTTTATTAACGACACCCCAGTTAACTTAAACACGCTAAGGGAGTTAAGCCTAAAGCTGGTTGACATTCATTCACAACATCAAAACCTGAACCTTAACGAGTCTGTTTTTCAGTTGAAAATTATTGATACCTACGCAAGAAACGAAGAACTTGTCAAACAATACAACGAAAATTACAAACAATACAACGAGACTCTCAAAAAACTTGAAAAATTAAAAGAAGAAGCTGGGCGCTCAAAAGAAGACTTCGACTATTTGCAATTTCAATTTGATGAACTGGATAAGGCAAAATTGAATGAAGGTGAGCAGGATGTATTGGAACAGGAGCAGCAACAGCTCAACAATGCCGAAGAAATCCAGCGAAATTTATCGGATCTTTTCAATTTAGTTTCTGAAAACCCGGAGTCCGTCATTACCAACTTAAATAGTGCACTAAAAGCTGCAAACCAAGCGGTTACTTATTTACCAAAAGTTGAAGAACTTGCCAACAGGCTGGAAAGTACATACATTGAAATTAAGGATATTGCATCAGAAATTGAGATGCTTGCAGACAAGGTGCAATTTAACCCCGAACGATTTGAACTAGTCAACGAACGGTTGAACCTGCTGTATGCGCTTCAACAAAAGCACAGGGTTAATACCGTTGAAGAGCTGATTGATATAAAAAACGACTTCCAAACCAAACTAAACGATATTGAATCCTTTGATGAAAGACTAAAAAAACTTGAGGCAAGCTTTAAAAAAAGCAATGATGAGCTGAACAGCATAGCTCAAAAACTTTCTGAAAAAAGAAAGGCAGTTTTCCCAAAAATTGAAGAATATGTAATTTTGCAGTTGAATCTGCTAGGCATGCCAAACGCAATTTTTAAGATATCAACAGAAGAATATGATGGGTTTAAACCCAGTGGCAAGGATAAAATTGATTTCTTGTTTTCAGCAAATAAAAACGGAAACCTTCAAGACATTGCCAAGGCTGCATCGGGTGGTGAAATATCACGTTTAATGCTGAGTATCAAATCCTTACTATCAAAATCCTCTGGTTTACCAACCATAATTTTTGATGAAATTGACACTGGTGTTTCTGGTGAAATTGCCGATAAAATGGGTGGTATAATGCTCGAAATGTCAAGCAATATGCAGGTGTTCAACATCACCCATCTACCACAGGTTGCGGCTAAAGGAAATACTCATTACCTGGTATATAAAAATGAAGAGTCTGCTACTACGGCTACAAAAATAAAAAAACTGAATAAAGAAGAACGTTTAAATGAAATTGCAAAAATGCTGAGCGGTGAAAATTTAAGCCCACAGGCACTTGAAAATGCGAAAGTACTCCTGGGTTAAACTGGGATCAACTAACAAATATCAAAACTAAAACACTACTAACATCTAATGACCAATTTCTAATATAGTAATTTCCAAAATTATGATGCCCCCTGAATGCTGTATTTGCCACAAAGATTTCTCACTAGATAAAGGAGGACTGATTTATTTTACGGAAGACGAACAGGATATTAAATTCAACGAAAGGTTTAAAGAGCCAGGTTTTGTTGGACACCCATCAAACGCTTTTTGGTTTTGCGAAAAACACTATGATAAAGCCAGGGAATTAAGTAATTTGACAAAAAAAGAAGCTTTTAAAATCCTTAAGAAAACACCTTGATTGCAAAACAAACTCACAATCAACACCTTACACCCCTTCCTGAAAAGTAAATAAAAAAAACATTCAAATTATTAGGGGAAAACCTGAAATTAATTGTCTTAACTTAAAACAAAACAATTGGTGTTTATTAATACAACAAAATCTTGTAGATTTGCATGATAAACCCAATTAATCCAAATTAAACCAGACTTATGCAATTTGAAATATTCTATTTTGCTTGGGCGGTAGTATACCACTACGACACATTTTGGCATAGTTCGAATTTATCTTTGTCTAAAAAACAAAGATATGAAACTAAAAGAGTTTATGACCAAATTTGCTAAAGAAGACGCATGCAAGGAATACTTCCGTGATGTACGGATGAAGGAAGGAGTAATTTGTAAAAAGTGCCAATGTGAAAAGCACTATTGGCTGAAAAGTAAATGGCAATTTAAGTGCAGCAGTTGTGGGTTTAGGACAACTCTTAAAAGTGGGACAGTGAAGGAAAATTCAAGGCTTTCGTTCCAAAAATGGTTCTTTATTATGTTTTTCATGACAGTAACGAAAAAAGGTTATTCAGCGTGTGAAATGACCAGGCAGGTTGAACATGAAAGATACAAGACCATATGGGGAATCATGCATAGGTTGCGAGAAGCTATGGGCAAAAGGGATGACAAATATTTATTAACTGATATGGTAGAATTTGACGAAGGCTTTTTCCCCGTTGAAACGCCAAAAAAAGTACGGGAAAATTTAAAAAAGGGAAAAGGGAGCCAGCGTCAACAGAATGTAGCAGTGATGGCAGAATCCACCTATCTCGAAGATTTAGAAACGGGAAAAGTTTCAAAACATTGCAGATTTTTCAAGATGAAAGTACTGGAAGCCCAGGATTCAGAAGCTATTGATAAAGAAGTAAAAAAGTCAATCGATCAAGAAACCATTGTTTTTTCAGACAAAAACAACAGTTATTTGAGAATAGAGGATTACGTTGAAGCTCATGTGATGGAAAAATCAAGTAAAGAAACAACAGTGGAGACATTAAGATGGGTGCATATTGCAATTAGTAACGCTAAAAGGAATTTCCTTGGAGTTTATCATAAGATCAAAAGAAAATATTTACAAAATTACTTAAACGAATTCGTATACAAACTTAATAGAAGGTACTTTAAATCTAT
>JBNKJW010000046.1:0-9782 GCA_050291445.1 Bacteroidales bacterium
ATTTGATATTTCTGGTAATTAACCAGGTGACAACACCTGGCTGGTGCACTTGTCAGGTGTTGCCACCTGACAAATTAGCCTTGATGTGACACTAGTAGGTCAGTACAAATTCTTCTTTAGGAATACGAACTTTTTTCATTCCCACCAACCAATCGCCCTGGGCATCGCGATAGCCTAATGAAAGCATGGTGACGCTTTTCAGGCCTTTTGATTCCAGATCCAGCAATTTATCCAGTTCGGCGTTGCTAAATCCTTCAATTGGAGTGCAATCTACCTTAAGTTCGGCTGCTTGTGCTATGGCCAATCCAAACCCAATGTATGACTGACGTGCGGTATGAACAAAATTCTCTTCGGCGGTTTGCGTAAGGTATGCCTTTTTTAATCTTTCAGTATAAGAACTAAACTGTCCGCGCGGAAGGCCCCGTTCATCGGTAATGTAATCATAAACCCCTTCGATGCGTTCTTCGGTATACTTGTCCCAGGCTGCAAATACCAATAAATGAGAGCAATCGGCAACAATTTGCTGTTCAAATGCTATTGGAACAATTTTATCCTTTAGTTCCTGATTGGTAATCACAATTACCCTGAATTGTTGCAAACCAGATGAAGTTGGTGCTAAACGTGTAGCTTCAATAATTTTATCTACATCTTCCTGTGCTACTTTTTTAGTAGGATCGTACTTTTTGGTGGCATATCGCCACTGTAAATTTTCTAATAACATCTTCTTTTTATTTTATGATAATAATACAAAAATTGCGCATACAATTGCCGGTAAGGCCTGAAACACAAATATCTTTCGGGATGCTGTTATGGCGCCATAAAGTCCTGCTACAACCACACATCCCAGAAAAAATAAACGAATATTTTCGGCCCATGCTAAATTACTAATAAAAAAAGACCAGATTAATCCGGCTACCAGGAAACCATTGTATAAACCCTGGTTGGCTGCCAATTTTTTGGTCGGCTTAAAAAGGTGTTCCGGCAAAGACCCCCCGAATGTTCGTTTGCCTGCTGTTTCCCATGCAAACATTTCCATCCATAGAATGTATAAATGTTCTGCTGCAACAAATGCAGTTAAAATATCGGCAATTAATTTCATTGTGTTCTATTTTGTTTTGTTTAATATTTTTGATACAATCTGTTTTAATTCCATCAATTCTTCTACACTTACCCCCATCACTTCCACTACTTTTTGAGGGATTAAAGCTGCTTTTGTTTTTAATACTTTTCCTGTATCACTAACTGTTATCTCAACAACGCGCTCATCGCATTGTTTACGATTACGGTAAATAAAACCTTTTTGCTCCAGCCTTTTTAACAAAGGGGTAAGGGTACCACTATCAAGATATAATTTTTCACCAATCTGTTTAACAGTTTGCGGCTCGTTTTCCCACAATACCATCATAACCAGGTATTGCGGATAGGTTATATCCAGTTCTTCAAGAAATGGCCGGTACCGGTTGATAATTTCCCTTGATAAAGTATATATTGGAAAGCAAACCTGGTTTTTCAGCTTTAATTCGTCCATAATTATAAATACGAGGCGACAAATATAGTATGAAATTATATTGTACGCAATATAATTTTGCAAAATTTAATAAGTAAAGTAGTATAAATTTGGCTTTAGGTAAAAACATCATTGTCTTGTTATTTGTTTTTTACTTGAAGATAGCCCTGAAAGGGCGAAATAACAATAACCGGTGCAAAGTGCATAGCTAGGCCCCGGACTGGTGATGTGATTGCTTACCTGCTAACATAGTAGGATATAGGAAGGCAAATTTTGCCTTTTTTTATTTAGAATTATTATAAATTAGGCAAAAACCAACTGACGATTAATGTAAACCAAGCGCCTTTTTTTAAAAACCATTACGTAAATTGGCCTGAATATTGTAAATTAATATTAAGTTACTTTAAATCAACAGAATAATAGTATTTTTACTAAATTGTTCAGGCTTGTAACTTCACTTTTCCGACTTAGTTATTACTCACAGTAATTATTTTATAGTGCTCACCATTTGGAATTTAATAAAACAAAAAATAACTTTAAACTTTTCCCGGGAAAACCATCTGTAAAAGAACTCTTTAACCACAGATGGAATAATTATTTGTATTTAATTCTAATGTTAAAATAATTATGGGAAAATTGAATGTACGGTTATATGATAACCATTTAACCGAAGATCCTACAGATTTTTTTGGTAAAATAAAATCGGCCGGAACACTTACTAATGCGAGTATTTCCAACCTAATGACCAAGGAAGGTATAGAATTAAAAGAAGAAACCATTCTGGATATTCTCACCAGGGCCGATCGCATAAAAGCTGAGCAGCTGGGAGCTGGTTATTCTATAAATACCTCGTTTTGTAATGCTTATCCAAAAATTAGCGGGCCATTTAATAGCCCTACCGAAAAATTTAACAAAGAAAAGCACAAAATAGGCGCCACTATTATGGCAGGTAGTTTAACACAAAAAGAGCTGGCCAAAGCCGAAGTAGATGTGCTTGGCGAAGCCACTGTTGAGCCAGTAATAGGCATGGTTACCGATACACTTTCGGGTACCGAAAACAGCACCATTACCCCCAACAATGTAATAAAAATACAGGGCAACCGCATAAAAGTAGTAGGCGAGGGGTTAGACATTGGCGTTTGGCTGGTTAACCAGGCCGACAACAGCCGAAAGCAGTGTACACAATTAATATCAAACAACCCAAAAGAGGTGTTGGCCATGGTGCCTGCGCTGGAGGCTGGGGAGTATGTGTTGGAAATAGTTACACAATTTTCGGGGGGCACTACACTAAAAAGTCCTCGTACAGCAAGCTTTGAGCATATTTTGATAGTAGAATGATAGTCGATTTTTTCGTGGGTATCACCCACGCGTATTACGAGGCGATAGCCACCCGACCGAGTGGGCGATCGGCACCCGGTGCTGCGGGTGATCAACACGCGCCCGAGTGGGTGTTGGTTGACTTAGTGGGTGGTATTATTAAGAGTTTAATTAAGATTGAAAAAAGCAAAAGAATGATGTGTTACAATTGCACAGCACTAGATAATATAGCCATTGCAATTACAAAGCTTTAAATTATGATATTGATTATTTCTGATAAACATGATATTCATCCTTTGAAAGTAGAATCTATTCTTCAAAGTAATTCAGCTCAATATATAAGGTTTGATATAGACATCGAATCATTAAAGTCTACTTCTGTAAAATTTGACGGTGAGAATTGGGAAATTGAATGTCCGAATGGAAGATTTAATACTTCCGAAATAAGTACAGTTTGGAATAGAAGAACTTATGTAGAACTTTTATTAGACGAATTAAATAATAATAATCCTGGATTTAAGATATGGAAAGGAGAATGGAACAAAACATTACTAGGTATATACTCTGAACTTGAAACCCAAAAGTGGCTGAATTTCTATAGGGATTCCTACTATGCAGAAAATAAATATAGACAATATAAAATAGCAAAAGCACATGGATTTATGATACCAGCCTTTGTCTGTTCAAATGATAAAGACTTTTTAATTAAATCTTTCAATAATGGGAGTGAAAAAGTTATAAAGTTTATGAACCAGGATTTTTATAAAATTGCAGATGAGGGCTATAAAGGTATTTATGTTAATAAAGTTGAATTAAAAGATCTGAATAAGTTTAATGGAAAAGAAGAAAATCCTGTAATTCTTCAAAATTACATTCCTAAAGATTTTGAGGTTAGATATACTGTTGTTGGAGACAAACATTTTGTTTGTAAAATAGATTCTCAACAATCTCAAATTGCTAGTATTGACTGGAGAAGATATGATTTGGCCAATACTCCACATTCTGTAATTGAGCCGCCAGCTTATATAAGAGAACAAGTAGAGAGTTTTATGCTTGAGCTGAAATTAAACTATGGTGCTCTTGATTTTATTGTATCAAGCAATAAGGAATGGTTTTTTCTTGAACTAAATTCAATGGGACAGTTTCTTTGGATAGAAGATCTGACAGGGCTTGAAATATCAAGCCATATTGCTAAATGGCTAATTAATAATAACTAAAATTATATTTATGAATGTATTTGGATTAAATTATTTAGAGTCGGTACAAGAAAATAAAATAACTGACCCTACAAAATGGAAATGGACACCAGCAAACCCTGATATAAAGGAAATTTATGCGTCAGGTAATAAAACAGCAACTCGCGCATCTACATATGCAGCAGAGAAGGACAATGAGGCAGATACTGACAGGCCAAACGAAGGCTCATAGTCTGAATAATCTATATAACTATTGATTTAATTATGTCTCTCCTTATAGCTCAAGTATGCAAGGAGACTGTCATTGATCAAGTTTATTTAACTTGGACCAAAAATGCCAGCAGATTAATCGCTTCTCTTCGTCAGAACACCTTCGGATAGGTTGTAACTGCTGGCAATGGGAAACATGTGTTTCAGAGCAAGTCTGGGGACTTGAAGTGATTTGGTATCCAAACTGAAAACTTGAACAATTCAAAGGAGAAGCAAACATGGAACAATATGGGGATTTATAAAATATTAAAATAATCTATAACACAATTAATTATTAAAAGCTATGAAACAACCAAACATTTTACCGGTATTAATTGTAATATTTTTAAATCTATTATCAGTTAATACAAAGTCACAAGTCCTTAATATTGATGACCCAATAAGGAGCTTGGATTATTTCTATGATGAGGATAATAACCTTCAGGTTATGTTATTAATGAATGTAGATAAGTCTGGTGAGGTTGATAATAATACTATACCCAATATCAAATTACAAGCAGTTGTAAATTGGGAAACCGAACCAAGTAACATAGATGAAAAAAATATTGAAGTTTATTTTAACAAGGAGAGTTCATCTGATTATATTTATTCAGCAGTACTTAAAACTAAGAATAAAAAAAGAATAAAAAAACCTGATAAAAATATGAAATGGAAAAGTATAACAGATGTCCGAATTATTGTTGATATTAATAATCAATCTCAAGAATTCCCACGCTTAAACTTTTATCACATTATTCCAAGTAAAGTTACAACTAACTATAAATTAAAAGCAAGTAGGGAAGCATCAATAATTGGAGACAATAAAGTTGTTATAGCATTACAAACGGAACCACAAGGATTAGCTTGTGAGTTAACGTCTTTAACCATTTCACGAAATGGCACTAACCACAACGTTAATATAGGATCAATTGGAAACGGTAAGTTTGGTTATAATGGTGTATTCACTGTTGTCGTTCAATTACCATATTCATTGACTGAAAATGATTTTAAAATATTGGCTACCGCAAAAAGGTACGATACCAATGCTGAAATTAAATGTAAAGAAACAATTGTTAGGTTTGTCGATAACAAAGCACCCATGTTAAAATATCCAGAAACTGTTTATTTAACCAATGAAGTAAATAAGACTATTAATGTAAATGTTTTAGCTGGAGATAAAAATATAAATAACTTTGGTATTGAGTTTATTTCAAAAGAATTTCAGAATATACAACATATAAAATCTCAAGAGGGCTCAATTATACACTTTGAACTTTCCAAGTTAGAAAATTTACCAAAAAAATACACATATTTTTGGTTTACTTATAAAAATGAACGAAAATTTGGACCATGCTTGCTAGTTAAACAAGTTCCTGTTGTTACAAATTTTAAATTTGATGCTACACAAGATAAAAAAACTGGAATTTTCTTTGATTTACCAGCTTGGGTTGAAAAAAATGATGTCAAGATTGGTATTGACCAAAACATCGATTTGAAAAATGACAACATAAAAATTACAAAGAAAGGTAATGAAAATTCCCCATCCAAATTTCAAGTTGACTTAAATGAAAATTTATTTAGCAAACTGAGAACTGATACTGTCATAAATGCAAGATTATCAGTGTTAGTCGATGATGAACCACGGTATGATTTGCAAGTATCTTTTGTAAATCAAACACTGATAAACGAAAAAATTAAGAAGTTAATTGAACTTTCTGGTGATAAAAAACCCGATCAAAAGAAAGAAGAAATTAAAAAGGTGCTTGAAGATATTGTAGAAATCGCATCAAAATTAGGTCAAACAGTAAAGAATGAAGATGTGCAAAAAGCAGTCAAAGACTTGGCAGGGAAAAATAACAAAGAGAAAACGGAAAAAGTTATGAAAGTAATTGCAGATGTCGGTAAATGGGTAACAACTATTGGACCTATAGTAATACCTTTATTGATTTAGAATGCAACTAATATCGTTTTGGATACAATTGGTTGTGTCCAAAACATTTTCGTTTGTGACTATAAAAAAACACCCTTGTTGCATTCAAGCTAATTTAATAAGTTAAGAAAATGAATTGTAAAAAAATTACCCTTGTTGTTCTAATTATACTATCTCATTGCTTATGATTCAAGACTGAATGCAATGGAGTCTTGGAACTAACATGTCAGCAGTTTACAACGGCGAACATCGGTGAAATATTTTTTTAATATATCATTTCAATCAGTAATTGAATTTTTTATATACCAAACCTTTCAAAAAAAACAATGATGTCTAAAGAAAAAGAAAGCTCCTCCGAGAATGTTTCATATCCCAGTCTAAAGTACAGTCAAGTATCAATTACACTAGGATTAATTTTAATTATTACAGCTATGTTCGTTATATGGACAAGTGGCAAAGAGATAGGTCGTAATGATACAACAGTCAATGAAGAACTGGAAAGTGATGAAGTAATCTTTGACTCCATATTTGTAAGCGAGTCAATATTTAGAGATACAATTTCTAAAATTTTATTTAATCGTATTGCTGAGTTTTCATTTATAAATGATAGTAATCTAAGGAAAAAAGAGTCAGAAAGACAAGAACTCTTTCAATTGTTAATGTTAAAAAGTATTGAAAGCTTAGATAATAAATTTAGCATAACAATTGATATAACTGACAAAGATTTAAGTAAAAATAATTTTCTTGTTAAAGGTTGGTTATACCATGTAACAGGAAGCGTTAATAAATTCAAGGTTCAAAAATTAATTGAAAGTAATGTTCCTATTTCAGAATTAAATGATTTTATTAAATATGGAGACTTTATAAAATATGAAAAATCAATTCAGTATAAAACTCAGATAATTCCAATTATAATTGGAGCTGCTATCGTATTTATTATTATAATTTCAATGTTATTCTATCCATATTTCAAGAAAAAATCACATAAATCAAACAAAGAGAGGCAAATTGTCACAGCGGAAGAAGAAGCTGCTGGTTCAAAAAGGGCTCAATCTATTCTTGAAAGAGACAAAAAAGTGGATGCTTTGAAATTGAGGATTTTAAATAACAAAATAAATAAGTTAGAAAAACAAATCAATTTGTTTAAAACAAAAGACCAAACTTATTATAATTTGGAAGAAGAAACAGTTCGTTTTTTTGATAGAAGTAATCAGTTATATGGAAGATCTTCTCTATTATTAATTCTTGGAATTTTGTTCTCCATTCTAGGAATCGTTATTTTTTATATAATTCTTCCCGAATTTAATGAAAAAGATAAGGACTCATATCTAATTAATTATATTCGACCAGCTTTTACTTTATTATTTATTCAGAGTATTGCATGGTATCTTTTAAGACAGTATAGGGTATTAATTGAGGACTATAAATATTTTCACAAACAATATGAAAAACGTGCCAACTACCTATCAGTATATAATCTCTATAATCAGGATGAAATTAGTGAGGCAAAAATGTTTCTTTCCTACACACTTCTAAATGATGACTTTACAGGCAAATTAAAAGATGGCGAGAAAACAGAGTTTTCAGAGCATGTTAAACAAATTGATAAAAACCCCATGTTTTTACTTTTAAAGGAGCTTGTTAAAAACGTAAATCCCAAGAAAAAAAACGCCAAGAGTAACGGCGAACCTGTTGAAGAAGATGAAGAAAATATTGGCTAGTATTTAATCAAAACAAACTATACAATGACAAGCATGAATTTGAAAAGAAGTTTGGTAGAATAGCCCCAAAGTGATTGCATTAGTGATAAAAACTCACAAAAAGATTGAAAAACAGAAGAAAAAAGCACATGTGAATTAAAAACCCCTTAATGCTTCAAGTTTGTACTGCGATTGACAAGATGGTTCAAGACTTTGTCTTGGATCCAAAATTTCAATAGTTTTCAACTGCGAACATTGCCTAGCAAGCTATGAAACAAAGCTTCTGCAGTATAAGCACATCCCCCCAATGGCTTAAGTATCCAAGGGAGCTGCATAGTTCAAGTCTGAGCGACAGCAGGGACTTGGACTGGAAATACAAAGAAGTCTTTGGCTTCGATAATTGCTAAGCAAGAAAGGCAGATAGGATAAATAAAGAAAGTTATTTGAAATAAAGCAAGTCAAAGACTTGAAGGGATTTGGCGTCCAAGTTAAAAACTTGAACGATGCGGTTGAGGTAAACTTGGATCGGGAGGGGGCAAAGCATACGTACATTTAATAGGTTTACCAACACAGATTACCTACTGAAAAGTAAATATAGAACTTATTTATTAACAATTTTAACTTTTAAACAATGGAAAAAAAAGATGAAGTCTTCAACAAAGGAAATAAACAAAAATCTGTTCTTAAAAGAATAAGTCAATTTATTATAGGTATTGCTCCTTTTTTTACATTTCTTAGTCTTGGCGTAGCTATTTTATTTGGTGTCTTATCTGCTTACCAGTATCAAGAGATTACGGATCAAATGTCAACTAGATACATCAATGCTTTCCCAGGCCAAATGAATGAAATTATAGAAAAAATCATTGTGGAGGCGGAAGATGAATTATTTATTGCTTGTGATGTCCCTGCTTATGGTTGTTTCTCAGATCCTATAAATTATAATCGATATAAATCTGCAATTAATGGTAAATTTATAAAGGAGGATTTTAAACTATGTTTGATTTATCATAATCTTGCAAGAAACCCTAAATATTTTTGTCATCAATTAGGCATTAACGCTGAATGGCTTGACATTCCAGAAAAATTGGATACCTTTTATAATATTAAATCAACCCGAGGTATTCTATTTAGGAAAATGGTGGAAAATTTTTGCAATTCGTATGAGTTTATATCATTTAATGAAATTAAAACTATAAGAGATATAACTAACGCGATAGATAAAATTCACAAAGAATTTCTTGAATCTCTCAAATCATCAAAAAACGTAAAAATTAATGTGGTTGCTGTTGCTGATCTTTCTGCATATTGTTGGGTTAAAGATAACGAGGAAGCAATATTTTCTTTTCATACCTACTCGACAGAAGAATCTTTTTTTACTATCGATGAAAGAGTTATAAAAATACTTACTGATGCATCAAGAGAAACTTTATCTGACATTATGAAATGAGTAAAGATTCTATTATATCCTGCACGGTATTATCTTCTCAAGGGCCCCCTGGTCTGCATAGCGTCCCTCTATGTCGAATTAATCAAGGCATCTTGCCTTTAAAAAGAAGATGATAATAAAGAATTTCAAAAAAAGTAAAAATGAATATCAAACTGAAATAAAGAATATTAACAATCAAATTTAGATAGCATGAGGCCATAGCTTAAAAAACAAAACGGGAGGCTTCACTTAACAAAGGTTAAACTTTAAACACTGAATTAATTTAAACTCATTTAATTATCTTAGGGTTTAATTCCCCGCTGCTTGCAGCGGGGTAGTTCATTCTAAAGAAATCGCAGATTTTCTTATTCGTTGGGTATAATAAACAGACTTTAACTTAAAGGTGTTTAACAATTATTCACACTGTGATAACTTAGCAATACAAAACCTAATCAAC